>JBMCFZ010000039.1:0-5578 GCA_048620055.1 archaeon
CCTCTGTGTTTTCTAGTTTAGTATTGTTTGTTTTAAGGTCTAATGCTTGACCGTAGTTAGTGTTTCTATTAATTTTTTCCAATTTTTTTGCTGTCTCTATCTTTGTTTTTTTGTCAAACTTGCTTTCTAAAAGCTTATTTACTCCTAGAGATGCTGATACATCTCCCACGATTATAGCTAAATCTCTTCCAAATTTCTCAGAGTTTCCATCTCCTAATTCTTCTTTATGGTATTTTTCATACATTTTGTGTACTGTGGGTTCTCCTCTTCTTAGGTCATCTTCATCATAGACATCGTCCTGTATTATAAGGTAAGACTGTAGAAATTCGATTGAGTTGGCTGCTTCTACTATCTTGTCGTGTTCTTTTCCTCCAACTGCTTTATATCCTGCTATTATTAGCCCTGGTCTCAGTCTTTTTCCGCCTCTTAGTGTGTAATCTTCTAAGTAATCTACAACTTTTTTTCCTTCAATATGTATTTCTTCTGCTTCTTTCTTTGCTTTTTCTAAGTCTCTGCTTAGTTCTTGATTTATGTCTCTTTTCCAGTCTTTAAGAGTCTTTACAGCATTTTCCATTCTTTCCTCATTTACATCTATATTAGTTTTCATTATAATCCCCCTTATTCACACTTCTCGTGTTATTATGTAGTCGGCTATTCCAAGTAGGAAGTCTTTAATTTCAGGATCTATGTTATTTGATTTTCTTAGAGCTTCTTTTGACTCTTCTATCATCTTACTTACTCTTTTTTTTGAGTATTCGTATGATCCTGTTTCTTTTACTATTTTTCTTATTTCTTCTACTTGTTTTTGTGTTATGTTTTTGTTTCCTAGTGTTTGTTTTATTTTTCTTCTTTGTTCTTCGTTTCCGTTTTCCATTGCTTTCAGTATCAATAGTGTTTTTTTGCCTTCTTTTAGGTCTGAGTCGACTGGTTTCCCTAATTTCTCTTTTGTACCATATAATCCTAATAAGTCGTCATATGTTTGGAATGCTTTTCCTGCTTTCACTCCAAATTCTCTTAGTGTTTGTATTTGTTCTTTTGTACCTTTCCCTAGTATTGCCCCTAGTTCTAATGGCCCTGCTATTGTATATTGAGCTGTTTTTAATTCATGGATCTTCAAAACATCTTTTTCTGTTACTTCTTCTATTCTTCTATGGTTTATCGTGTGGTCCAATGTTTGTCCTGCTGCTGTATATCTGTGTATTTGTTCCAGTTTCCTAATTGCTTTTACCTTTGTTTCCGGATCGAAATCTGTTTTTGCCAGCGTATCTATTGAGTAGGAGCCTGCTAGTGACCCTGCGGTTATGGCTATATTTCTTCCGTACTTTTCTTTTCCTCCTATCATGTTTTCTTCTTCGTATAGTTTTTCATACATCTTGTGCATCGTTGGGCCGCCTCTTCTTTCATCGTCTTCATCTTCTACATCGTCATGAATTAGAACGTATGTTTGAAATGCTTCTATAGAAATTGCTGCTTTTGTTATTTTTCCATGGTTGTTTCCATCCACTGCTTTGTATCCTGCTACTATTAATCCTGGTCTTATCCTTTTTCCTCCTCTCATTGAGAATCTTCTTAGATATTCAACCATTCTTGATGCTTCAGGATGTATCTCTTTTGCTCTTTTTGTATATATTTTGAATTCCTTTTCTAGAAGGTCATTTGATTCTTTTTTCCATTCTCCTAATTTTTTCAATGATCTTTTCATCCTTTCTTGATCTACTTTTGTATTTTGTTCCATTTTAAAAAATCTCCTTATGCTTACTTTTCTTCTTAGTATATCTTCAGTCGTACCGTTATTTATATATTTCTGGTTCGCTTATTGTCGACTTGAATTTTTTTAAATTATACTTTTATTCGTTTATTCTGGTTTTAACTTATTAGGTTCTAAAAAATGTTTTAAAGCGCTCTGAATGTAAATAGTTATAGATTTAATATTTTAGAAATAACTTAGGAGGGGGTATTGTTGTATTGTATCGCGGTTCAAATGCAGAAACTTGGTTTGACTAAATATAACTCTAAAGCTCTTGCTTATGTGGTTAAAAACCCCGAGTGCACTGCTAAAGATGTTTCTGAAGGTGCAAGTATCCCTTATACTAAGGTTTACTCTGTGCTTGACTCTTTGGAGAACATGAATTTTCTTAATTCAGGGCTAGGTAGGCCTAAGAGGTATGTAGCTTCTGACCCTGAATATATTATTGGTTTCTTAACCCGTAGAGAAAAAGATAGATTTGAGGAAGTTAAAAAAAGTGCGGATAAAGCTCTGGATGCTATAAATTCAGATTCCAATAATTAATTTAAGAGTATTTATGTCCTAGCGCTTTATGAGGTTTTTGAAAGCATTTGGGTTATGGGTGAGCCTGTATGAATTTACTAGCATAAGCAATTTTTACATTCTTTACAGTCTTTTTCATTACAATCTCTTTTATGTCCGCCTAGTTTTTTCTTCAATCATAACACCTCTTTTATCTTTAGTTTCCAAATATTAATTTATCCTTCTTTTATATTATTTGTCTACGTTTATTGTCGTCTTTGAGGTGTTATTCTTTTCTTCTTAGCCTTTTTAATACGAATTCTTCGTTTAATGTGGCTAAGAAGGGACCGAGTCTAGGACCTTGTTTTTTACCTAAGATTAGTTTATAACCTGCTTGAAATGTTTTTCCAATCGGTATTTCTTTTTCTTTTGCTGCTTCGTAGATGAATTGCTGTATTTCTTGACCGTTTTTTCCTTTTTCTATCTCTGTAGCTGCTTTCTCATATATCTCTAATATTTTTTCATCTATTTCTTTTGCTTCTTCCGGCATCTCTTTTTGAATTTTATATTTGTATTTATTCGAAGCGTATTTATCTATCCAGTTTCCAGCTAGTTCTATTCTTTTTAAAGCTAGTTCTATGTTTTTTTCACTCGGGTTTTCTAAGTGTCCGGTTCTTTCAAGTATTTTCTTTCTTCTCTCTTCATCTTCAGCTACCTGTGCTATTGTGGAGCAGAATCCAAATGGAATTCTTTGGGGCTGTTTTTTGGGAACTTCTCTAACGGATAATTCATATCTTCTCGCTTCGTTCTCATCTCCATCTTCGAAGTATGCTTTCTCCGCTCTATCAAATCTATTGTATATGTTTATTATTTCTTCATCAAATGCTATATCAAACGCTTTATTTATCTTTGAGGTGTAAAGATATAGGATTACTCCCGATTCATATATTTCTAAAAGATCTTTAATTCTTACTACGTTTCCTTTTGATGAGCTCATTTTCTCTTTTTGCCCTTTTATAGATATAAATTCGTACATCGGTTGAATAGGTGGTTCTTGATTGAAAACTTGTTTAGATATTGGTATTGCAGTATCTACACTTCCTCCTGATGCCTGATGTTCTTTTCCTGATGATTCAAAGTCTACGTCATAATGTTTCCATCTCATCGGCCAGTCTATTCTCCATGGTAATTTAGCACTACCTGGTTTTTCCTTGAAATCTACTACTGATTCTTCACCACATTCGCATCTATATTTCAATTTGTATTCTCCTATATATTCTGCAGTAGTTGTGTCTTTACCACATTTTTCACAGTATACTCTTATTGGAATCCATTCTTTTCCGTGTGGTTCTTCTCTATATCTATTTATTATCTCACGTATCTCTTCTTTATTCTCTAGTGCTTTTCTAATTAATTCTGTGAATGTTCCCTCTTTGTATTCCTCCGAAGCAGATTTGAAATCCATCTCTCCTAGGTCCATCTCTCCTATCTCTTCGATTACCTCATTTTTAAAGTGTTCTGCGTACGAGTCGTGACATTCCCATGGATCAGGTGTTTCACTTACGGGTAGACCGATGTATTTTTCCCAGGATTGATCTATTCCTTTTGGAACTTTTCTAAATCTATCGTAATCGTCCCAGAAGTATATGTATCTTGATTTTTCTCCTTTTTCTTTTAATGATTTATGAACTAGGTATTGTGTGATTATTTCTCTGAAGTTTCCTGCATGTACTACTCCGGAAGGTGTTATAGCTGCTTCTATAGTGTATTCTTTTTTATCTGGTTTTTTCTCAATTATTTTTTCTGCGTATTTATCTGCCCAGTGTGTTGTTTTCGTCATTTTGATCCTTTTTTGTTTCCAAGTTTTTAGTAGAATGTGTTTGAGGAAATTTTAATCTTTGGCTAATAGGTTTTCTCTAGTGGGTCTTATTCTTATTAGGAGCTTCACCATTATTAAAATCCTAGTGCTCCATTTTATTGAGTTAAGGGTTACTTAATTTAATTGTTACTTTCTCCATCATTTTTTCTTCTTTCATCTTTTATTTTTCTTATCGTAGTTCTTTCTGAATATTCCGCATTTCTTGTTTGAACTTCTTGGGATTTTTAAGAATAATTTAAATAAGGGGTGTGTTATCTACTATAAGTTATTTGGGAGGAATTTATCAATGGAGTTAAGAAGAATTTTATATGCTTTTATAGGTTTGTTCTTATTCATTCTATCTATAGTTATTCTTAAGGATAGCACTAAATTTTTACTTCCTTTATTCGAGACTTATATCCCTCATGTTGATTCTCCTATAGCTTCCTTTGGTTTTGGATGGTTCTTGTCTTACGTGATGCTTTCAGGTGCTCCTCCTGCTATATTATCTTTAAACCTTCTTCATGTAGGTGTTTTAACCACTGTGTCTTCCTATATGATGGTGATGGGCACTCGTTTCGGAGCTGCTTTTATATTGGTATTAATCGGTTTATTAGAATATTTTAGAGGAAGGAGTGATAGTTTAGCGGATTCTACTTCTATAGCTTTTTTGAGCTTTATAATAACTTATACTGTATTTGTACCGGCTTTATTTTTAGGTAGAATCTTTTTAAGTTCTCCTTTAATAGATATGTCTATTTATTCTCCAGGTTTTTTGGTATTTGGAATTGATGGTTTCTTTAGCGTATTTTCAAGCAGGTTTTTGAGTTTATTAGGTGCTCTTCCAAGTTTCTTTGCTTCTTTATTCTTACTTGTGATTGGATTAAGTGTTTTCAATAAAACTTTTGAGAATATAGAGCCTTATAGGTTCAAGTCTAGTATAATAGCTTTTGCCATGAGGCATAAATGGTATTCCTTTTTCATTGGGGTATTTATAACATTAATTTCGGGTTCTGTTTCAATATCATTGGGTGTATTAGTGCCTTTGTATAATTTAGGTTACTTGGAGAGAAAAAATTTAATTCCTTATATAATGGGAGCTAATGTAGCTACTTTCATCAGTCATTTCGTTGCTTCAATGCTTCTTGAAAGTTCAATTGCTTTCAATTTAGTTTTAGCAGCAACTGTAGCTAGTTTAATCATTACTTTAATCTATTTGTATTTCTACGGTTACTACTCAAAATTCATAAAGAAATCAATTAACTTCATTCTATTAAGGCCAAGTCTCTTAATTATTTTCACGTTATTCTTAATCGCTTTCCCTCTTTCTCTTATAATACTTGGATCTATTATTTCAATTTAATTATCTTTACTTGGATTGTTTTTCTCTTAGTTGTCCTACTATCCTTTTACCATTGTGTTTTGGAACCATTATCTCTTCTGTGGTTCCCGTTTCTGTTTCTATCTTAAAG
>JBMCFZ010000040.1:0-5564 GCA_048620055.1 archaeon
GTGTAGAGATCAGGGTTCTTGAATAGAAATATTTTATTGTTTGTCCAATCTCCACGAAATACTTCTTTCCATGGTCCCCTTGGCAGATCCAGTTCCATTTTTTTCACTCTCTAAATAAATTCTTGAATTTGTATCTTGTCTTTGATTAATAAAGATAAGTTACATTAATAAGGATAGGCTAATTTATTAATATTGAGGTTAATTAAATTCATAGGTGCTACAATGCCGGAAGATAATATCGAGAATATTAAGCAAATAGTAAAATCCATGAGACAAACAGGTGCTTCGGAAGGAGAGATAAGAAAAAACTTACAGCAGTTAGGGTTAAAAGATGAGAAAATAGAAATAATTCTTCATAAAGCTAATTCTGAAAACAAAGAGAAAGTAGAAAAGGAAGAAGGGAAGGAGAAAGAGGAAGAAGGTGAAGAGGAAAATCCCGAGGAGCTTGAAAAAAAGATAGAAGGGATTTCAGAGGGTTTTGAATCGATAACTGATAAAATAAAGAAGATAGATGAAGATGTTGAAAAAAATGAAAAAGGATCGGAAGAGAAATCTGTTGAGGGTCAGGAAGATTTTATGGAGGATTCAAAACCAGTTAAAGATCCAGCTGAAAGTTCTAATGAATCTATGGGTTCGAAAGAAACAGAAAAAGATTTAAATGGTGTTAGCAATAAAGATGTTTATAATGAGGTTCGTGAAGTTAAGAATAAATTATCTGCTTTGATGAATATAGAAGAAAAGGTTCTTAAAACGAATAAGGATATCTTGATTGAGTTAAGAGAAAAAGAAAAGAGAGAGTAGTTTCCTATTAGTCCTCTTGTTTTTTCAAGGTAATTGGTAGTCCTTTGAATATTTTATCTATTATTGTTTTCTCCGTGGATAATTTACCTGTTTTCGCTTCTCTATATATTTGTAAGTCTTCCGGAGTACCTCCATATTCTAGAGGCATCTCTGAAATTGGGTTAGGTAGTATTGGATGTTCCCTCATCTTGCTTTTCTCTGGAGGTTCACTTTGTATCAATACATGTTTCGTCATTTTAAACACCTATTAGTCCTTTAATTTTTTCCCTATGTACTTAGCTATTGGAGATGAAGCTTCTCCCACTGCTTTCATGTACGCTGGCTTTCTTGGACTTTTATCTGGAGATACTTTCATTATCATATCGCCTGGTATCTGGTAATCTGGCTTTCTAACTGTCTCTATCTCTATTGGATCCATTAAATTAGTTTTGTTTGAGTCTTTGTCCTTTGATTTATTTTTCTTCCCTTTAACTAATTTGACTAGTCCCACTAATATGGATATTCCAATAACTAACTTTGATATTGAGGTATATCCTCCTAAGTGAAGGAATCCTCCTATTGCTATCACGATTAATACGTTTTTTCCCATTTGATACACCTATTTTAACAATTTCTTCGCACCTTTCGCGGTTATCTTAGTTACATTTTCAACTGTATCTGCCATGTGTTGAGCTGATAGCTTTTTGTCTGTTCCGTTTGGATATACTTTTATCTTGCTTTTTTCAGGGTAGAGTTTTGGTGGGTCTCCCGCATCTTCGTAGACGACTGGGTGTAGTATCGTTTCTTCTGTTTTTTTTCCTGTTTTTTTGCTTTTTTTACTTGGTTTTTTCCCTGTGTATCCTATTAGTAGTATCGAAACTGCTATTATTGCAGCTATTTCTATTAATCCAAGGTATAAACCTGCTAAGATCGCTATTGCTGCTAAACTGGGTATCTTGATATTCATTTTAATCATCCTCGCTTTTAGCTTTCTTAGCTATGTTTCCTATTATTTTTCCCATTCCCTCCAGTGAATCTCCTAGGTCATCTTTTATTCCTGTTTTTGGTGTATCCATAACTATGTTCATTTTTTTAGGGTAGATTGATTCTACGTCTTCATCCCATTTTCTCTTTACCTTTATCGGCTGTATTTTTACATCTGAATTCTTTGAAGGCTTTGATTTATTCCCATTTTTGCTTGAGTAAAAAACTGCTGCTGTCGCTAATCCTGTTATCACTACTACTTGAATCATTCCCAGGTATGCTAGTCCTAGAGCTATGAATGTCAATAATATTACAGGTTTATCCATTCTCATCCCCTTTTTGATTTTGTATTAATCTTCTTATGGCATCTCTCATTGCTTCTGATCTATTTGGATATATTCCTTTAGCTACTTCTTCATCCAGTTTTTCCTTGAGTTTATTTGTTAATCTTACCTGTATCGGTTTCATTTTACCACTCCCAAATGTAACTACTTATTTGTGGTTACACTACTACTGTAGCTTATATGTACTACCCTTTATAAATGTAATGTTTTTGCAATTCATAGTGTTTAAAACATATGGCAAAATACTATTTTAGTTAGAATTATCTTTTAATTCTCAATATTCGTCAAGCAGATCCAACATTTCAGTGGAGTAAAATTCTTCTTCTTTACTCCCTTTATATTCTCTTATCAATATGATCGCCGCTACTACGAATAAGACTACGAACCAATATTCCTGCATTCCAAGGAATTCTATTGCTGCTATCCCTCCTGCAGAAGCTAAGAATATCAATATACTTTTTGTTAATAAGAGAATTATTATTAAGCCTCCTATCGCGAGCCATAGGATCCCTTGTACGTACGCTATGAATATTATTAAAAGCATTATTATCGTTGAAAATGAATCCATTTCTATCTACCTTTTCTAATCGTCGTCTCCATCAGCCATCGCATCCGCTATTCCCGCGAATATTGGGTATCCGAAGAAGAGTATTATTCCTATTACCAGTAATTCGTAATGTCTGAAGAATGTTAAGTAAGCTATTATAGCGGCTACTATAACTCCTAGTAAGTTGTTATCCAATACATCCGCGCTCCATTTAACTAGAAATATGAACGCTATAATTGTTAATGCGAGTCTTAAGTCGCCCCACATATCTGCCGCTACCCATAATCCTATCATTTTATCGGTCTCTTATTATTTTTTTGTTCTTTTACTATTTAGATTTACTGTATTTTATCCTCTTCCTACTCCGAAGATTATTA
The DNA here is from genome assembly GCA_048620055.1 of archaeon. Taxonomy (GTDB): domain Archaea; phylum B1Sed10-29; class B1Sed10-29; order B1Sed10-29; family B1Sed10-29; genus B1Sed10-29. The sequence goes on from JBMCFZ010000040.1 coordinate 3,033, forward strand.
TCGATGATATGAAGCTGAATCCTAAGCTTCCAGCGATGTAGTAAAACATTATTAATGCCCCTAGAACCATCCATAATTGATAGAATATGAACATGAAGGCTCCGAAGAACACTAATTTAAGAGTTGTGCTTCTTATTCTTTGATTGATTTGATGATAGATTAATATTGCGATGAATATAAATATAACTAGCTTTAGGGGTTCATAGAAGTATGCTAGGACCATTGGCCCTGCTAGGAGCAGTGAGAATAACAGTATTTTAATCATTTTTGGCTTCATTTTAATTAACCTCTACATAGTTTTTTATTTCCTTATTTTTTATTACATTTTTTTTCTTTTTTCCTTCATTTTCCTCATTTTTGATTTTTTCTTCTTCGCTTCTTCCGGTCCCGCTCCTCCACCTAGTGCTAGGTCGAATATTAATTGTAGTGGTCCGTGTGGTATGAAGATTATTATTACCAATACTGGTAGGAAGAAGGTTGCGTATCTGAATAGTAATATGTATGACAATACTAGTATTATTATTGTGGCTGCTGCTGAGTTAGTTATTTTGGTTCTCACAAAGTGTATTATCGATATTAGTCCAACTAGCCTTATTCCTATCATTATCATGTCCCAAGTTCCTATTTCCGGTGTTAGATCTGCTAGGAAACCGGGTATTAGGTTGCTTAGGGGTAGGGTAAGTGCTGTAAATACGCTTATCGCTGTCCCTGATATCGATCCTATTGCTGTTTCAAGTATCATCGGAACCTGCATCATTGGCAACATGTGTAGAATAAGGTAAGGGGTGTTTAAAAAATAAGAGGTTCCTCTTTTAGGTTTGATTAAATTTTTAAAAAGTTGCTGTCATCATTCTCATCATAGGATCTTCTACTATTTTCCATTCTCCATTTTCTTTTTCCAATATAAATTTCTCTTCCATTGTTTCAGACTCTTCTTCTGGTATGGAGAATGTAAAGCTTATTTTTATCTCCGTTCTTTCTCCCATTGTTTTTCCGTATATAAACTCATTTTTTCTTATCTCTGCCTGTTTTAATCTTTCTTTTATTTCTTGGGAATCTTCTTCCAACATTTCATTTAATATCCCTTTTGCTTCTTCTGTTAAATAATTTTTTATTTCTTCTATCTCGCCTTTATTTAAGTGATTTATATAAATATTTACTATCTCTCTTGTCTCCTCATCGTATTCTTCTATTTCTCCAAATTTTGCTGTTATCTCTTTATCTTCATCGATATTTACTCTTGTTGATGTACTTTCAGATTCATGATCTCCTCTCCATCCTTTGAAATACCAATTTTCTTCAGATGATGCACTAATTGTTATTCTTTCACCTTCTGTGTATGTATGTGTTCCTTCCTCTAAATTTGTTGTACCCTGTCCTTCTATATTAATTGCTAATGTATGATTAATTATTTCCTCTCTAAAACGAGCTGTTACTTCTTTGTCTTTGTCCATTGTTATTGTGGTTTCTTCGTTTGTTCCTTCGTGGTCTCCTGTCCATTCTGTGAAGTACCAGTCTTCATCTGCATTTGCTGTTAGTGTTACTTCTTCTCCATCTTCGTATTCTTCTTGATCTGGATTTATCTCTATTTCTCCTTCTCCTCGAGTGGTTACTGTTAATTCATATTCTTCTTCAGTTAATAGTGATATATCTTCTGGTATTGGTAGGTAACCAAGGTACCAGGTGATTCCTATTGCGAGGATGATTGCTATTAATACTGGTATTTTCTTATTCATTTTAGTTACCTCGTTCTCTCTGCTTTTATGGTGTATTCATATTGAGTAGATATCTTGTTTTTTCGTTTTTTAGCTCCAATACACGAAGTTGCGTAGTATTTATATTGATAGGTATTCCATTTGAGGTCTTGTTTTGCTTCACCTATCTTTTCTCCTTTTTCTATTTCTAATCCTTCTAGAGTTTTTGAGACTTCGTCAAAACTATCTGAATATATAAGTTCCTTTTCATAGACGTTACAAGGCGCCAGTGAATCTCCTTTTGCCACTAAATCTGCTGTGCTGTCAACTAAGTATTCAGTATAACCGTCTAAATCTACTTCTAATTCTAATTCTCCAAAACTAACATAGCTGTATGCTCTGTAATATGGGCCTCTTTGAGCTGCTGCAGTTGCTGTGGCTTCCTGTCCTTTCAATGAGAGAGTTAAGTCGTACTCTCCGCTTTCATCTATTTCTAACCCTGAACCGTATACTGTTTCTGGTGGTTTCCCAACGTTCGTTTTACTCGTGCTACCATCTCCATCTTTGTATTCTTCTAATTTACTGAATGTTTTTGTATTTTCATATTTTAATTCTTCAGTTGTTATATCTAGTTCTGTTCCGTCTTCATCTACTTCTAGTGGTTCTATGTTTACTGTGTCTCCATCTTTTGTTACTAGGTAATCACTATCCGTTGTTATTGGGTCTGGACCATTGTAGTTGATATCTGGGAGATAGATATCAGTTAATTCATAGTCATCGTCCTCTAGTTTGTATACTCGTGAGAAGTCTTCTTCCCCTATTAATTCTTCCCTAAATC
>JBMCFZ010000041.1:0-5539 GCA_048620055.1 archaeon
CGTTAAACCTTTTTTAACATTCAATGTAAACCAGGTCATCTTCACTACAAGGATACTAAAACTTAATGGCCCTGAGTATCAAACCCTTAAAAGAATTAAGACTCTTTATATATTAAAAACTAATGGTCAACGAAAGAAACTAATTAACCGAAAATAATAAGGAAAAAGGAGAAAAATGGAAAAATACATATTTGACGTGAAAAAAGATGAAGAAGAGAAAAATAAATTAAAGATACAGCTTCAAAACAAAGGAAAAGAAGTGAAGAAAGGGGAATTTAACCATTACTTCTACGTAGTACCAGAAGATATTGGAAAAACAAAGAAGAAACTCAGTGAATTGGAAGAAATTGAAAGGATCGTGGAGACAAGTAAAAAACAGGGAAAGACATTGAAAATAGTTCTAAAGGATCCTAGCAAAATTAAGAAAGTCAAAAAATATGTAGAAGATAAAGAACTGGGAGATCCGAGGGAATACAATATTCCATATAGATATAGGTACATGATAGATAAGGAGATATATCCATTAACCTATTACGATGTAGATACGGAAGGAGAAGAAATCAAGGAGTTTAAGAAGAAAAATGAACTGGAAAAGAAGATTCCAAAACTAAGTAAATGTGCTTTTGATATAGAAACTTATTCTAAGGGAAAACCTAATCCGGAAGAGGATCCAATAACGATGATATCGTACAAAGACGAAGATGATGAAGAGGTCTTCTACTGGACGGAAGAAAAAGACTCCGAAGAAATCATAATAAAGAAACTAGTTGAAAAGATAAAGAGAAAAGACAAAGATATAATAGAAACCTATAACGGGACAAGGTTTGACTGGCCATACATAGAGAAAAGGGCTGAAAAACATGGGATAACACTGGATTTAGGAACTGACGGTACAAAAGTAAATATAAGGAACAGAGGATTTGCATCCAGTGCAAAGATGTTTGGAAGAATGCACCTCGATACTTATAAAGCAATTGACTTCTTATCAGGAATAGGTTCACTGAATCTCCCTAAAAATACTCTTGAAATGATCTATGAAGAATTCACGGGCAAAGAGAAAACAAATTTAACACACAAACAGATAACGGATTACTGGAAAGAAGGAGGAGAAAAACTAGAAAAACTCAAAAGATATAACTTGGAGGACTCAATAGCAGCTTACCAGATATCTGAACAAGTAATTCCCCTATACAAAGAATTAGCAAGGTTAATAGGATTACCACCATACGATGTGTCTCGACAAAGTGCATCAAACATGGTGGAATGGTTACTAAGCAGAGAAGCTCACAAAAAAGACATATTAGTGCCTAGAAGACCGAGAAACAAAGATATAAAGGAAAGACATAGAAGACCCATCAAAGGAGGCTATGTAAAGACACCTGAAACAGGTTTACATGAAAAACTAGCAGTATGCGACTTCAAATCACTGTATCCCACAATAATAGTATCGAAAAACATAGGGCCTCTATCCCTCTGTAAAGATAAAGAATGTGACAGAGAACATTACGAAGCTCCAACAGGTCAAAAATTCCATAAAACAGGAGATACACTAGTTCCACAAGTAGTTAAAAGATTGATAGATACAAGGGACGAAGTAAAGAAGAAGATAAAAGAAACGGAGGATGAAGAAAAGAAAAAAGGATTTGAATATAGATCACAAGCCCTGAAGATAATAGCTAACTCAGTATTCGGTTATCTTGGATACCCAAGAGCTAGATGGTACTCAAGAGAATGTGCCGAAGCAATAACCTCTTGGGGAAGACAATACATAAAACAAACGATAAAAAAAGCTGAAGAAAATGATTTAAACGTGATATATGGAGATACAGACGCAACTTTCATCAAATTAAAACCAGAACAGACTAAAGAAGATCTTGAAAAATGGTTAAAAGAAACTAACTCTGAATTACCAGGAGCAATGAAACTAGAACATGAAGGATATTACAAAAGAGGAGTATTCGTTTCGAAGAAAAGTGGAAAAGCCGCTAAGAAAAAATACGCTTTACTCAGAGAAAATGGGAAACTAGAAGTAAAAGGATTTGCACTGGTAAGAAGAGACTGGGCACCAATAGCGAAGAAAACGCAGGAGAAAGTAATTCAAAAAGTTTTAAAGGAAGGAAAACCGGAGAAAGCAGTTAAATACGTGGAGGAAATAATTCAGAAGCTAAGGGATAAAAAAATAAATCCTGAAGAACTAATTATATACACAACCATGAAAAAAAATATAGATAACTACGATTCAATAGGACCCCATGTTACAGCAGCTAGAAAACTAGAAGAACAAGGATATAAAATAAAAGGAGGAACTGTAATAGGGTACATCATAGAAGAGGGAAGAGGATCGATATCAGATAGATCACAACCAATAGAGCTATTTAAAGGAAGAAAATACGATTCAAATTACTACATAGAAAATCAAGTGTTACCAGCAGCAATGAGAATATTAAAAGAACTAGGAGTGAAAGAAAATAACTTAAAATACGATGGAAAACAATCGGAACTTGAAAAATGGATGTAAGGATAAAATGAATGAAGAGGAAATAAAGAAATATAGAAAAGCTGGGAAAATAGCTGAAAAAGCAAGAGAAAAATCCAAAGAAATAATTAAGAAAGGTAAAGGATTTTTAGAGACATCGGAAGCAATAGAGAAATACATAGAGGAAAAAGGAGGAAAACCCGCATTTCCAGTTAACTTATCAATAAATGAAGAAGCAGCACATTACACGCCAGGTAAAGATACCGATAGAAAGTTCAATGAAAAACAAATAGTAAAAGTAGATATAGGAGCACATGTAGATGGATACGTAGGAGGAGACACAGCCTACACTATTGATTTCACTGAAGAAAACCCTAAACTAATAGAAGCTAGTAAAGAAGCACTTGAAAATGCAATTTCCCTGGTGAAAAAAAATAGAAAAATAGATGAAATAAGTAAAGAAATACAGAGAACCATAGAGGAAAAGGATTTAAGCCAATAAGGAACCTAACGGGGCATGGATTGGGAAAATGGAAAACTCATGAAAGCCCAGTGATACCTAATATCAAGTCTAATACAAATAAAAGGTTAAGAGAAGGTCAAATAATAGCTATAGAGCCCTTTGCATCAACAGGGATTGGAAGAGTAAAAGAAGGAACAGATACAGAGATCTATTCATACGATAAAAAGGTTCCAATTAGAGGTGTAACCGCTAGGAAAATAATTAAACACGTTAAAGAAGAATATAATGGATTACCGTTCGCGGAAAGATGGATTTCCGGTAAATACCAAAATTTAAAGTTTAAAATGGCTTTAAGGAAACTTACAAGTAAAAAGGCTTTAAAGAAGTACCCCGTTCTAAAGGACAGTAAAAAATCATTTGTATCTCAAGCTGAAAAAACAGTTATAGTGGAAGAGGAAGGATGTGAGGTGTTGACAGATTAGCGAGAAAAAAACAGATATAGAGAAAATAAAATATTTATCAATATCTACGGCTCTAATAACCATATTAACAGTTTCATGGATATATATCTACAAGTTAACAGGTATAAACTTCAACATGGTGTTCAGATTTACAGAAGCTCTTCAATTAATAAAAATAGAGAACTTAATAGCATTAATATCTTCAGGGATAATCCTAGCAGTTACAATAATGGTTACACATTATTTACATATCAAACAAGGTAAAAGGAATATAGCTATAGCATCAGTAGCAGCGACCTTCATCTCCACCATCATATTATTTCCTATTTTTGACAATAAAGAAATATTTATTTCAATGATGATGTTTTACCTAGCTGGTTTAATAACATTAATCTATCTGTCAAAAATAAATAGAAAAAAAGGAGTTCTAAGAGACTTATCCCTAGGATGGAGCCTTTCAAAGAAAATGATTTACTTACTAGCTATAGGAGGATTAATAGTACCTCTTTTAATAACATCCGCAACATTAGAACAAAGACAAGCTCAATTTAAGGAATCAATGACAAATGTAACAGAATCTCAGATAGATGAAATAGATATGGGGGAAATAATAGATCCTGAAGAAATAGATATGGGGATTACATCAGAAAATATAACTAAAGAAGAATTTAAAGAAGATATTCTCTTACCACAAATAAAGATGACTGGTATGCCCATGAATTACTCGACATGGGAAGATATGAGTGAAGAAGAAAAAGAGATAACTGTAGATTATTTATATCAACAGTTCATGGAAGAACAAGAAGGAATGGATGGAGCAATGGAAGATGCTCTTTCAAAAGCAATTGAACAACAAATTGAAGATATGGATATGGACTTGACGGAATCAATAATGGATGAAATGTTTGAAAAAATACCTATATTCAACTTAACACTAAAACTCTTACCACTAGTGACAGCGCTAATAGTCTCTTCATTAATAATAACATATGGAATGATGTTTATTTACCCATTCTGCGCATTAATGTCTCCTCTTTTACCTCTTAACGGAGATGAAGAAGAAAAAAACGGATCAAAAGAAAAGGATAAGGAATAGAAGACAATTTGGAAAGGGCTCGTAGCGCAGCCCGGACAGCGCGGCTGGCTTCGGAGAAACTTTTGAAAAATTCATCAAAAAGTTTGGAAGAAACCAGCAGGTCAGGGGTTCAAATCCCCTCGGGCCCGTGAATAGTGAAAAGGAAAAATTATAATTCAGTAAGATAAAAAAACAATAGGTGAAAAAATGCAGAATATTAGAAAAAAAGGAAAAGGATCGTTCATAGTCATTGAAGGTATAGACGCTTCAGGGAAAGGAACACAAAGTGATAAAGTAGTGGAAAAACTCAAAGATAAAGGAGAAGAAGTAGAATATATAGATTTCCCGAAATATGATACGAAGTTCGGTTCATTGATAAGTAAATACCTAAGAGGAGAATTCGGAGAAAAAGATGAAATACCAGTAGAGATAAGATGCATGCTCTACGCTATGGACAGATATCAATTCAAAGAACACATTCAAGAAGCCCTAGATAAAGAGAAAATAATAATTTCAGATAGATACATAGAGTCAAATTTAGGATACCAAACCGCTGAACACAAAGGAAAAGAAAGAGAAGAACTCATAAAATGGATAGAGACAGTAGAAGGTCGATTACCTCAATCAGACTTAGTTATATTTTTAGATGTATCTCCAAAAGAAGCTTATGAGTTACATGACCAAAAGAGTATAAGAGAGTACATGGGAAACGATAAAAGAGATATACATGAATCAGTGTCTGAATTCCAAGAAAAAGTTTACAATAATTACCATAAACTAGCTGAAGAAAAAGAAAATTGGACTATAGTAAACTGTGTGGAGAATGGAGAACTGAAGAATATTGAGGAAATACACGAAGAAATAATGAATAAATTAGAAGAACACATAAATTAATTAAATTGCCTTGATAGCTCAGCTGGTAGAGCGTGTCCATGGTAAAACTTTTTAAAAAAAAAGTTTGCAAAAAGACCATCCAAACAAAAGTTTCAGAAAGGACAAGGTCCCGGGTTCAAATCCCGGTCAAGGCTTAATTGAATAATAAGTTACTATTGAATCAATTTCTC
>JBMCFZ010000042.1:0-5497 GCA_048620055.1 archaeon
GTAAAATATTGAGAAGGTTGAACACATGGTAAAATTAGATAGCCCAACAGCATCCTTATCCATCCAATTCAGCGACGTGATGGAGATACTTGAAAGTGTCCTCGAGGAAAAATATTGGAAAGATTTTGATTCTTCCAGCGTAGAGCTAGATTTCGTCCCCTTCTACATATTCAATTACGATGTATTGGTTGAACAAGAGATAAGGGGAGAAAAAGTTTCGCAGGGATTTTCAGGTAAAACTTCTTTGAATGCTGTTGAAGCGGATATTGAGCCAATGGTTACAGGGATAATGGATAACCAACCTGTTAAATTTAAGAAGGAAATAGAAGTAGATTACGATATGTACAATGTTAATACGCCGGCTATTTCTGAAGATGAATTGAAAAGAACATGTGAAATAAAATTAGCTGCACAATATAATGTATCTAGAGAGGATGTAGCTACCTCAGCTTTCCGTTTAGTTTACTGGCCAATATGGACTATATTTGTAAAGATTCCTGGAAGTGGCGTACATAAATTACAGATTGATGGTGTTAGGGGCCAACCTATAAATATAGAGGAAGTTCCTGAAAGAGAAAAAGGATGGGTTGAAGTATCTAAAGATACTCTCTCTAAACTTAAATCCCCTAAAGGTTGGGGAGAAATGGGAGTTAAAGCAGCTAGAACTGCTGCTGGAGGAGTAAAATCCACTGCAAGCAGCGGAGAAAATTCTGGTTCAGGGACATTAGGATTAATTAGCTGGTTATTTAAAACTAAAGCGGGCAGATACACTATAATCCTTCTAATTTTTTTAATTGTGATTTTCTTTTTATTAGAGTATTTCTGGTAATTTTTGTTTGTTAGAAATCTGCTAGAGATTGTTGTTTTGATTTCTTTGTTTCAAATATTTGTTCTAAGTCTTGTTGTACTAAGTCAAGTCTTTGTTTCAGGTAATCTGATAATTCATATTTTGTGGCTATCTCTCCAGATATCTTCAAGTATTTCTCTATTCCTTTTTCATGTACTGTGAGGAGTATTTTGCCTCCACATTCCGTGCATTTACCTATTAATGGAACTCTTCTAAATTTCTTGTTACAGTCAACGCATCTAAATGTTTGTTGACCGAATGCTCTTAGATTACCGTAGATGTCTTTCATGAAGTGTAGATTAATCAATTTAGTCGCCATATCCTTTTCATCAACCGCTCTGATTTTTCTACCTAACTCCATTTGGTTATCCACTTTTTCCTGCATTGTCTTTAAAGTTGTATATCTCGATCTTCTTGGTCCCTCGTCAAATTGCTTGGTATCATGAGTGAAACCTTGTCCTGAGAATTTTTGATTGGTATCTAATTTATCTTCCACTGTGGGCATATCTATGTTTCTTGGGTCCTTCATTTTCTGCGTTGCTTCGTAGAATTCCAAAGGATATTCGTTTACTGTTTCCATCGCATGTACTTCGTCATCTATTTCTGAAGGGTTCATACGGGTTGATAAAACAAGTGGAGCGTCTTCTGAACCTCCTGGCCTATCTGGAAGATATTCTCTTGAAAAATTCAGTAATACATCCATTAAAAGCATTATAGCATCTTCATCACCATCGCAATTTCTTCTTTTTGCACAGTGGAAATATGGGTGAGCGTAACCTGCTCTTGCACGGCTAAATCCTATTATTCTAGCTATAACTCCTGCTGAGGTGTGTGGTGCTAATCCTATGGCGAGTTTTCCTATTAAATCTTCTTTTTTCTCAATTTCGTAGTATGGGTCCATGTCGTAGTACTTTTCTAGTGTCTCATCTACGAATTTCGATACATTCGTCAAGTATCTCGTGGAATTTTGAGGTATTAGTATATCGTTTGGTTTTAATTCAAGTATTTGGTCTTTCCTTTTGAATTTTTTCCCCTTATAATCTCTTTTGTATCCTAATTCCTGAAGTTTCTTCACGCTTGTCCCTATTTCTTCTGGCCTGAAATGTGTTAAAGGAACATTTATCGCGTCAAATCTTACTGTTCCATCCATAAATACAGATACTTTGTGTTTTGCTCTTATCATTGCTTTTTCCATTGGTTCAAATAAGTGGTGTTTGTTTGATGTTCCTTTTACTCCTTTTATCTTTTTTGGAATTAACTTTTTAGCTGTTGTAGTTGCTTTTATCGTTCTGTTTTTCCCTCCATTCTTATCTTTCTTTATCTTTGCTTTTGCCCTTTCAAATTCTTTTCTTATATTCACTGTTTTCTTGTGGTATGTAGTTGTATTTCCCCCACATTTCTCACATTTACCTTCTTTTTCCTGCATTTTACCGCATTTTCTACATTTTCTCAGTAATTTTGCAGTTTCTCCACATTCTGGGCATTTGTAACTCATTAATTCTTCCTTACATTCTGGGCAGTAGAGAATTGCTTTTTCTATTTTAGTTGTCTTTTGATCCGCTGCTTTGTTTATCAACCGTTGATTTCCCCCTGCTTCTCCTATAGGTATTAACCCATGAGGCGCGGGAGACATTTTTCTAGGTTTGGATTTTTCAGGTCTTCCCATTCTCGTCCCAACGTATATTGGGGCTTTTTTGTAAACTGGAAAGCAATTTAATTTATTAATTAATTCTATGCTACTTTCTGATTCTCTTGCTAATTTATTTATATCTTTTCCTTTGTTCAATCCAAGTGTTTCTGTTAGTATTTTCCCGTGTTTTATTTTAATTGTTTCTCCTTCTTTTTTATGAGGTATACATATCTTTTCAAGTAATCTTTTTTTATCTGTGTTGTCTATTGTTAAGTATAATACTTTTTCTCCTTTGAAGGTTTCGTATTCGCTGTAATCCCCATGTTTCTCTAGCCATTTCCATAATTCAATTATCTCTCTTTGTTTCAAGTCTTTGTAGTGGTAAGTGTATTTTGGATGTAGAGGTACATTGTATTTTTTAGATATCTCAAGAGCTCTCTCTGCACTGACATTGTATGGGTCCTCTATCTCTTTCTTTAGATTTATACCTTCTTCAGACTTTTTCTCAAGTATTTTCTTCCACCAATCCTCACATATTCCTGAAGGAACCAGTAAATGATTATTTTCCAAGAAATTTCCATAGGTGGAGAGTATGTCTCCGAGGAAGAGTATTTCTTCTATCTCGTCTTTTATTTCATTTGCTTTCTTTATTGAATTAACTTTTATTACGTCCCCATTTTTCAATTTCACTATTGGCGGTTCTATTGTATCACATGGAGTTACTGAAGCGGCTTTTCCCGGCCTTTCTACTTTTATTTGAGTACCTATTGCTGGAAACTCATCTAAAACAACCATTGCAGCGGGATGTATACTTTGAGCTGCTATCCCATTATTTCTACTTTTTCCATATCTTAATCTAAATCCTCCTTTTTTCATTGGGTAGCTGAATACAGGTCTTCCTCCAACAACATTCGCCATGAATTTAGTTATTGGTTTTATCTCTTTCTGTTTATCTTTTTCTCTACTTTCAGTGTCCTTTTTCTTTATCTCTATTATTCCTTCTATCCATTCCCATTCTAAATCGTGTTTCTGAGTTGTTTTTAACACCTTTTTCTTTTTCTGAGCTATCCCCTCTGCTAGAACTAAGCACATTCCTCCTCTCAGTTGATTGGTTTCTATTCCTTCCACATTTTTATTTGCTTTTACTTCTATGTTTTCTGTTGGTCCTCCATCTATACATACTGGGCAGTTCTTAGCTATTTTTTTTACTTCATCTTCGCTTGGATGATACTGTAATCTTGAGGCATTTTCGTGGTATGACTCTACTTCTTCTGCGTATCTCTCTATTTGCTTACTGGTTGCTTTGTATCTGTCTATCCCTAGTTTTTTCCTTGCGAAATCACTAAATATCACTGATTTAGCCGCTGATGTTCCTCCGGCTGCTCTTATTGGTCCAGCGTAATATACAGATAGATATTCTGTTCCATCTGTATTCTTTTTTATTTTAAATTTACCTATTCCTTCAGTTCCTGCTATTGTAATTCCTTCTGTTTCTATTGTTAACGCTGTTCTTACCGCTTGTCCTATCTTCTCTGCTCTTGAATCATATTTTCCATATTCTTCATTTATTATGTCCTCTATAATTTGGAACTCTATTTTTTCCCTTGATTTCCCTTCTTTTTGAAGTTCTCTTATCCTTTCAGCTATTCCTTCTGGCCCAACTATTCCCTCTACTCTCGCTGCCATGTCTTTTGCTTGAGGAATATCTATGTGTCTTGAAGGGTCTAAATTTTTCTCTCTAGCTTTTTTAGCTATTCCATAAGCTTTATCGGTTTCTTTTTGAATCATTTCGTAGTATCTGTCCATTTTATCTCCTTATTCTTTTCTTTTTTCTCCTTCTTTGTTTAGTCCTTGGTCAAATCTCAATACATTTATCTTTCCTTTTTTTGTTTCTATTATTGGCAGCCTTCCTGGTGTTGGTTTGTGGCCTATTCTTCTTTGGAAAGGTGTTTTCTCTTGCCAAGTACCTGAATTCACACATATTGTTCCCCTATATTTATCGTAACCATTTTTATGAACGTGTCCTGAATGATATATGTCTGGAGCTTCCTCTATCACTAAATGATCTTCTCTTTCAGGCGTTATGGGTTTTTCCCCGTAAATAGGGTGTAGGTGTCTCGCTTTCAGGGTTTTCCTCATAACCCCCTTCACATTTTCATAGCTAGCTGATTTTATTTGCGGAATTATATCATCAAAAGAGGTTCCGTGATACACCAGCATTTTTAATCCATGTATCTCTAGAAGCGCAGGGCTCCCTATCATTATAACGTTTGGCAATTCCTCTATGTTTTCTATGAGTTCTGGAGGTATTTTTGGCTGTGGGTCTGCTTTATTCACTGCATCGTGATTTCCCGGACCAACTATTACTTCTATATGGCTAGGTATTTCTTCCATATATTCCTTGAACTGTTTGTATTGTTGATATATGTCGGTTAATTCCAATTCTTTCTCCTGTTCCGGATATATCCCTACTCCATCCACTATGTCTCCTGCTATCGTTATGTACTTTATTTTTCCAGCTAGTTCCTTCTGCTTTTTGTTTCCTTTTTCTCCTTTGAGCCATTTCAGAAAGCTTTCAAAGTTATTTTTTAAGAAGTAATTGCTTCCTATGTGAATGTCCGATGTTGTGGCTATCGCTATATCTTCTTCAGTGGTTTTTAATTCTCTTACAGGTAAATCAGGACAATGTATATTGTTTATTATAAACAAGTTATTATTTCCCATATGTCCTTCCAACGCTATTACTTCATCGTTTACTAATTCATCCGTTTTCTCTATGATTGATTTCTTATTTTTAGGTACTAGTGCCTTCATCAGTCCCGTTGGGTCTTCAACTTCCATGAATACGTGACCGTTTTTAGTGCTCTTCATCTTTGTGATTACTCCAATTACTTTTATTTTCTCATTTTTCTTCTTCGCATTTTCTATCTTAACCGCTGAATTTTCTCCTCTGCTCCTCAATATGTCATATATTTTATCATATCTGCTTTTAAAATTCTCAACGAAGTCCTCTACTTCTC
>JBMCFZ010000043.1:0-5436 GCA_048620055.1 archaeon
TAGTTCTTTGTCCACTATGATATGTCCTCCTTTTTTGGTTGAGTCTTTTATGTTTTTTATGGCTAGATCCTTTCTTGATCCTTCTTTCACGTACATCAGAGTGTTTAAACTGACTGTTATATCTGATTTTTGAGCTGGGGTTGATGAAACTATATCCATTCCTCCGAATTTTGCTTCTTTTTTACTTCCCTCCTTCTCTTTCTCAGCTTTCTTTTGAGTTCTTTTTGCTCTTTCAGGTTGAATAGTGTAACCAGTGTACTCAGGTTTGGCTCCTGCTTCTTCTACTTTATCTATTATCTCCCATGGTTGATATGTTTTGATTTTTTCTTTTTTCTCAGTTACCAGGTCAGCTCCGTATCCTATGTCGTTTATTTTCACTTTTTCTTTTCCTTGGGCCAGTTTCTTTATCTCTTCCACTGTCTTTGGATGGCGGAATGGACCGCTTATTTCCTCTACTCTCCCTTTTGATATTGGTTGAGATTGTTTAAGAAGTTCTAAGTCTTTCTCCATTTTCTTTTTGCGTTCCTCCATTTCTTTTTCAGGAAGTTCTTCTACTCGGACTATTTTTCCATTTTTTATTTTTCCTCCCCAATTTCTTCTTATCCATTCTTTTTCTTTTCCGGTTAATGGGTGTTGAAATCTAACTTTCTTTCCTTTTAATTTTCCTTTTTTTAGTCCTTTATTGAGTTTGAATTTACTCAATATTCTTTTACGCATCACTTCATCTCTTCTTTTTTCCAGTATATCTTTATATTTCTTTTTAAGGCCTGTTTTTTTGTCTACCTCTTCACGAGACCCTTTTAATCTTTTCTTGGCCTTTTGTAATTTCCTTTCTATCTTACTTTTTCTAAATCCCTTTTTTTCCAATCTTTTTTTTATTTTTTCTTTCTCTATCTTTCTAGCCATATTAGATCACATTTAGTTTATACTTTCTGTGAATAAAAGGTTTGTGCAGAAGTTATTTTAGGCACTATATTATTTTTTCTTTCAGTAAACACTATTTCAGAGCAAGAGAGACAGTTTAGTTAATTAAAGCCATTCAAATGTTTATCTCTTCAATTTCTCCTTTATTCTTGAAAACATCATCTTCTTGGAATCTATCTATTTTAAATGCTTTAAATTCATCACTCGTTGCTAATTCAAGTATATTTAATACATCAGGAAGTTTTTTAAGTTCTTTAACCTTATCTATAGAGATCCATTTCTCTGAGTTTTTTAAGGTGATAAGCAAATTTATTTGACTCTATCTCTTTATTCCAAAGTTCGTTGAAGCCTTGTTTTGGTTCATGCATCAATTTCCTTATTATGTTTTTTTGAATTTCACTCATCTTTTCACCACTTATTCTTTTACTAATGGACATTTAAATACGGGTATCTCAAATTAATTTGAGTAATTCTTATTTTATAAGAAAAACTTAGAAAAAATAGATATACCAAACGCTAAGTGCGTGGGGTTAGATATTTGTAAGATCTAATTAGAGTTTTAGTCTTTCGGTCAGGCCTTTCTTGTCTGTAATGTACGCTGTGTCCCCTGAGATGTTTATGTTTTTCTTATTTACTTTATTTTTACTATTCGATTTTTTGCTCATGTTTATCATTTGCTTTGTGCAAATACTTTAATAAATAGGTTTGCCATGAAAAGCTCCGTACTTTGATCCTTCATTTTTATTTCATGAAATCCGTTAATCTATCATTGTTCTCTATAAGTGTTAGTATGTAGCCTTCTTGTTTGTTCCCTATTAGTTCCACGCTTGATATGTCTTTATAGTCGAGTAAGAGTACGTAAGCACAGAAAAAAGAATCCAGTAAATCTCCTTTTCTTTTAAGTTCTTTTGATAATAGTCCTTCCAGTTCTTTATCTATAAATGGGTCTTTGAAGCTTTCTAGATCTATCTTTACAGGTAACTGAGTGTCTTTTAACTTCTCCCAGATTTTACTTATTCCTTTTTTAACTTGTTCTTTCTTCACGTTTTTGTAACTTGGAATTTCTCCCAACAGTGCTTTTATCGTGGGGTTTGGATAGACTTCTATCACTCCTTTTTCTTCGTCCTCAGTTCTCTCAATGAAAGGGTAATTGTTTTCTTTGAATTTTTCAACGAGTCTTTCTCCTCTAATCCCTCCGTAGTGTTTATTGAAGAATTTTTGATTTGCCGGATAAGCTGGTCTTCCTCTTCTTGCCAGTTCTCTTTCTACAGGTCTTGCGCCTTCCTTGTTAGGTATCTTAAGAGGAGCATCTATTCCTATGTAATCTGCTTCGTGTTCATGAGCTAGTTTTATTATTTCTTCGTCCTTTCCAACGTGTTTCATCTCCAATACTTTGCCCTTTTCATTCAATAAGCAGGCTCCGCTACTATTTGGATTTGGATCCATGCTCCAAGATAGGTCTATTCCTAGGAAAGTGGTCATCTTATCTATTATTTAATTGTTCTCCTTGAGTAAATATTTTTACTTTTCTCACAGTGACTAATTTATTTCTATTTCAGAGCTTTGGTTATTTTTTTTCTTTTTTCTTGAAAATCTGTTTCTTCAAGCATTTTCTTGCACTTTAAGAGAAAATCTTTTACTTTAGAAGGACTTTTTAGTTCTAGTTCCTTTGTTACATGGTATTGTGCGTTTATTCTATCTTCTTTTAACTCTTTTACGTACCCTTTTTCTGATTCTGTGAATTTGTAGAACTTCATTAATTCTAATGTGCAGCTGTGTATCTCTGATTTTATGCCTGTTTTTTGAAGTAGAGCGTATATGCTGTTGTAGCATGTGTAGTATGCTGCTGTGATTTTCCATTCTTGCGAGGTTGTTGCTTCCATTGTCAGTAGAGATTCCTCTGCTTTTTCAATGTATTTTTCAGCGAGGTTTGAATTGGGTTCAACTATTTTTATTCCTTTGTCCTTTTCTTTGCACCATTCTAATTTATTCATATTTTAGTCTCCAGTTCGTGATTTTTTCGAATCCTTGACATATCACGTGGTTTTTTAGTATCTCTTTTATGTAGGATGTTTTTTCTTTTAGTTGTTGTTTGAATTCTTTTGGTTTTAGATACATGTACTGTATTTTCCTAGAGTATTTTTTATTTATTTCCTCGACTTTTTTTTCTTTTTCACCTATTATGAGGATATCTAGATCACTGTTCTTGTCCCATGTTCCTTTTGCAAATGAACCGTACACTATGATAGGTTTTTCTGTTTTTTGAAGGATCTCTTTTATTATTTCTTTTGCTTCAAAGCTTTTTTGAAGTATTTTTTGCAGTTTCTCTATTTCGGTTGTTATTAGTAGGTTCTTGGTGGCTGGATTGTTCTTGTTTAGTTTGAATTCTTTTAACCGTCCTTTTTCTTCACTTTCTAAGATATTTTTTTCTTCGAGATCGTTGAGCTTATTCTGCACTGTCTTCTGGTTTGAATTCAGTTCTCTTGCTAGTTCCCTTCCATGTATTTCTTTATTCAGATCTTGGGTAAATGGCTCTAGGACTGAGATGTTTGAAAAAAGACCTTTACCTTTGAGTGTATTTTTACTCATATGAATATTTATTTACTCATTATTTATATGTCTTTGGTTTTTCCCTCTTTTCCTATCGATATTTTGTAATTTTTTACCTGACATCTAAAAAAGATAATTGAAATGGATTAAAAACAAAGACCACGAGAACATCTCTCTTATCTATTTCATTATTTTTCATCCTTTTTTATTCTCTTCTTTAGGTGAATAAGAGTTAAAAAATGATAATAAGGGACCGGTACACCTATAATCAACGATTCATGTGTTCAGTGGATTTTTGGTAATAGAGGGAAAAGACATAAATACTTGTACTGGTACAAGTACATATATGGTGAAGACGATATCATTAAGTGACGAAGCCTACGAAGAACTCAAAAAGAGAAAGGGAGACAAATCCTTTTCAAAAACAATTATAGGTATAATCAAAGGGAGTAAGAAATCTTTACTAAATTTTGCAGGAAAATGGGAAGGAAAAAAAGAAGAAACAGATAAGATAATTAAGGAGATAATGGAAGAGAGACATGAAGCGGAAACCAGGGACTTAGAGGTTGATTAAATGGTTTACCTAGATACGGATATCCTAATAAATTTGCTTAGAGGAGGAAAATCAGCAGTTAAGATCTTAAAGGAACTGGAAGAGAAAGGAGAGAGAATAAAAACCACTTCCATAAATTCCCTTGAACTTTACAAAGGATGCTACAAATCAAAAGAAACCGAAGAAAACCTTAAAACAGTTAGAAGAATGCTTGAAAACATAGAGATACATGACTTTAAAGAAGAAGACAGCGAATTTGCAGCTAAGATATTGAATGAATTGAGAGAAAAGGGAGAAAAGATAGGTGAATTTGACTCCATTATAAGCTCAATAATTCTAAACAACAATGATTACCTGATCACAAGAAATCAAAAACATTTCAGTAAGATACCTCATCTAGAGATTCAAGAGTGGTGAAATCTCTGTGTACCACAGAGTTTTGATTCATACTATGGGTAAATCACTGTAAAATGTATAAATAATTTTTTACCCAAATCTCTTCTTATTTCTTTTTTCTTGGTGTTTCTTCCACCATTTTTTCTCTGCTTTTTCCGCCATCTTTTGTACTTCTCTTGCTGATTTGCCTTTTTCGAAGGCTTCTTCTATGAATGTATCTAGGGCTTCTTCCACTCCTCCAGCATCTCCGCTTGTATCTTGTCTTTTCTCTAGCTCATCGGAGAATCTTTCCGATAGTTGTCGGTGTAGTTCTAGGTTCTCTGTTCCAACCTCTTCCTTTAGATTTAGTTTATTTTTTATTCTTTTCATTTCGTTTTTCTCTTCTTTTGAGAGGTTTTCCTCTCCAATCGAGTTTAGCACGTAGTAATCTCCTATATCCTCTATTTCTTCTTGAGACAGGTCAAGGGTTCTGTATGGATCCTGTTCTATTGC
Source organism: archaeon (assembly GCA_048620055.1). Lineage (GTDB taxonomy): Archaea > B1Sed10-29 > B1Sed10-29 > B1Sed10-29 > B1Sed10-29 > B1Sed10-29. The sequence goes on from JBMCFZ010000043.1 coordinate 4,916, forward strand.
CTCTGAGAGGGTGGGTAAATCTTCTTCATCTTCATAATTTTCATCTCCGAAAACTGGATCTTCTGCTTTTTTCGTCATCACATCTAGGTTTAGCTTAAAGAAGAGTTGTTTTGCTTGGTCTTCACTTAGTTTTTCATCAGAATCTGCTTTTTTAAGCTTTTCTTTAGCAGCTTTTGATGTTCCTCTGGCAAGAACATTTTTAGTTTCTGTTTTCTTATCTTCAGCTTCTTCTATCCCCTCTAGTATATTTGCACCTACTTTAGACATTTCTCTTTCTGCATTGCTTCTCCAGAACTGTTCGACTTCGTCCTCTCTACTTCCTCCTTTTATCCTTACTTTAGCCCCTATATCAGCTCTATCTCTATGACTCTCTTCTACACTTGAATTTTTCCCTAGTTCTTCTAATTTAAATTGTGTATTCCCAGGGCCCTTTTCCTTTAGTTTATCCCATTTTTCTTGGCTTAGTTCGTTCTTTAATTCATTGTATACTTCTTCATTGACTTCTTCCGCTACCTTTTTGG
>JBMCFZ010000044.1:0-5294 GCA_048620055.1 archaeon
GTTATTATAAATTAATTAAATAATTAAAACCAACTATGAAGAACAAAGAAAATAACAAAAAAGAAATAGCAGAACACTGCGACCATTGTGGAATTTATATAGAAGAACATTATGACGAAGTAAGAATTGGTGGAAAGGTCTTTTGTTCTGAATGGTGTGCTGATTTGGATAAAGAAGGGCACATTTTTAACAACCAAAACGTATGAGCAAAAAACATACTTGGTATTGGGACTATATACAGGAAAATAATAAGGGTAGGTATACAAAAACTAAGGAAAAACTCTATAAAAGAGTTCTCTCAGCAAGGAATAGGTGGTCTAAAAAGTATAATTTAAGCAAAGAAAAGATAGATGAGCTAATTAAAAGCTCGCTAGGACAAAAGTGTCCTTATTGTGGAAAAGAGATAACTACAGGTAATATGAGCCTTGACCATAAGAATCCACAGACTAAAGGAGGCTCTAACTCCCTTGACAATCTGCATATAGTTGATAATATTTGTAATAGAAGGAAAGGAGAGCTAACTCACGAAGAATATAGTTCTCTTATTGGTTTTGTTGATTCTAATTTTAGTGAAAGCAGTAAAAAATACCTAAAAAGGAAGCTTTCTGCTAAAACTTGGTATTAAATATTAACAATTAAAGGATATGACTTTTACAATAATAAATCAATGGAAAGTTAGGCCAAGTAGACATCTTGATTTTTTAGGCTTAACATACTCAAACCTATTTAAGCCAGAGATAACTATCTACTTTATAGGATTTGGTTTAGAGATTTGTTTCTCTTAGTTCCGCTTTTTAGGAAGTTAGGGAAATATTTCTCTTACTTGTGGTTTTTAACAAGTATAAGAAACAAAAAAACTGCACAAGCCTGCAAAATTTGACAAAAAAGAGGTCTTATGGTAATATAATAACTACTAATCAAGAAAAAAAAGACTATGAAACAAGAAAAAGAAGTCCCAAAGAACATAAAAGCCGAAAAATCTCTTCTTGGAGGGATAATTATGGACGGAGAAGCCGTAAATAAGGTTATAGACTTCCTTGAAGAGGGTGATTTTTACGAAAATAAGCACCAAAAAATCTATAAAGGCATTAAAAAGCTCGCTCAGAATCATAAAACGGTTGATTTAGTGTCTTTATCGGATAAATTAGAGGAAATGGGCGTTTTAGAGTCGATTGGAGGCAGTTCTTACCTTACTGGACTGGTAAATCAGGTCCCAACATCGTCTCACGTTGAAGAATACGGTAAAATTGTCCAAAAAAAGAGAATGTTAAGGGATTTAATCCATACAGGGCAAGAAATTGCTCTAAAAGGGTATAATCAGGACGGAAATATCGAAAATCTGCTTGATGAAGCCGAAAAATCCATTTTTAGCATCGGAAAAGGCTCTGTGAGCAATAAATTCCTTTATATAGGGGATGAAGCCGATAACGCTTACCAAAGAATCGAAGAATTGATTGAAAGTGATGATAATACAAGAGGATTACCTACTGGATTTGACGATTTGGATGATAAGTTGTCTGGTTTACAGGATTCGGACCTAATTATCTTAGCAGGTAGACCTTCAATGGGAAAAAGTAGTATGGCTTTCAATATAGCTCACAATATAGCCAAAAAAGACGTTCCTGTTGGAATATTTAGTCTAGAAATGTCAGCAGACCAGATTATAGACAAATTTATAGCAAGTGAGTCAGGAGTTGATTTGTGGAAAATAAGGAATGGACACATAGAAAAGGGTTCAGAAGAGCTTAAAAGCGTTAAGAGAGCCTCTGAGAGCTTTAGAGAGTGCCCTATATACATAGAAGACAAAGCATCCTTTAATGTAATGCAAATGAAAGCAATGGCAAGGAGACTACAGGCTGAGAATGGATTAGGATTGCTAATTATTGATTATCTACAACTTATTGAACCTGGTACATCTTACCAGAGTAAGGTTCAGCAAATGACTGAAATATCTAGGAATCTAAAGATGATTGCTAAAGAATTAAAGATTCCTGTTATTGCACTTTCACAATTATCAAGAGCTGTAGAAACTAGAAGACCTCCAGTGCCTAGATTGTCTGATTTAAGAGAAACTGGTGCTTTAGAGCAAGATGCTGATGTAGTTCTTACCATTTACAGGGAAGATTACTACTATGACGACACAGAAAGGAAAAATATAGCCGATATTAACATTGCAAAGCACAGAAACGGTCCAATAGGTAAAGTAGAGCTGTATTTTGATGAAAATACTACCACTTTTCAGAATTTGAGCGAAAGAAGGGATATAGATTACTGATTTGAACTTAAATTACCCCACCCCCTGGTGTTTCTTTAACTTAGAGAAATGCCATTTGACAAAAACATCTTTTTACCAGTCAAAAATTAGAAAAGACAGAAAAAACTCTGAAATCACTGATTTGAACTTAAAAACGTCCTCTTGACTTTTCTGTGAGATTTGTTAAACTTATAGGTAAGATGGAGAGAAGGGAAAGAGATGAAAGAAATTAAGGAAATGAGAGAGGGGGTTGAAACCGAACCGATTCTATGGTATACTTAGATTGAAGATGAGGAAAAGGGAAAAAAGATTGAATATTAACCGAAAGAGTAAATTTGAACTTAAAAAGGACCGATTTGACAAAGAGAGAAAAATTTGGTAATATTATAGTAAGATAGAAAGAGAAAGTTCTTTGAAAATTAAATAACCGAATAAGAATTGATTCCGCTTCCTTTTATAGGAGGTGGAATGAGTCCTTATTTAGTCGGTAAGGCAATTATAAACTAATTATAAAAAAGACTATGGCTACTAAAGCTAAAAAAGAATGCCCTGTTTGTGGCAAAGAATTTGAAGGAGTTAATAAATATTGCTCTGGAAAATGTAGAGGAATAGGACACTCTCAAAACATTAGAGGAAAAAACAATCCTTATTATAAAGATGGAAAGTCAAAGCTAAAGCTAAGACTTAAAAACTGTAGAAAGGCAAGAAAGTGGAGAGAATGGATTAGAGAAAGAGATAATCACAGGTGCCAAGACTGTGGAAGTATCGAGAATTTAGAAGTGCACCACATTGTAACTGTACCACAGATTATGGAAAAAGAACAGATTAAGACTTGGGAAGATGGAATGAATAGTGAGCTTTTCTGGGATGTAGATAACGGAGTTCTACTCTGTAAGGAATGTCACCAAAAAAGACACAAAAATAACGAAAATTGAACTTGATTTGACAAAGAGAGAAAAATTTGGTAACATTATAGTAAGGTAAGAGGAGACGGAAAATGGTTGTAACTGTAACAGAATCGCATCTCGTTCGTTATAACTAGTAGAAGGGGTCGAAAGAAAGCACTTTGAAAATTAAATAAACGACAGAATTTCAGTCCCTGCCCTCGTTATTATATAATGAGGGTAGACCTGAGGTTTTGGTCGAGGCCTATTATTAAAAATAAAAGTACAAATTATGAAAATTGAAATATTTACCGTTGAAAGTTGTGGGAAATGTCCCAGAGCAATCAAAAACATCAAGAAGGCTAACAAGGATTTGAAGGCTTATGCTAAAGTTAAGGTTTATGAGGACCCTGCTGAGGCTGTAGCTCACGGATTCTTTTCTGTTCCTGGAATAGAAATTGACGGAAAAATGAAAGCAGAAGGAGAGTCAATAAGCTATGAAAGAGCTAAAGAAATTATAGAGGAAGAGATGTGACTTGACAAAGGCATTTCAATATGTCAATGTTAAGTAAGGCAGAGGAAAGCACATTAAAAACTGAAGAAAAATAAAAGTTAAACAAACAAAATTATGACTTACAAAGATTTACCACTTATAATCGTAATAATCGCATTAGTAATCATAGGATTAACCTTTATGATTACAGAGAAGGAAGAGGGTAACCAGGTTGATTACCTTATAGGAGGAGAGGATACAGTAATCCATCAACCAGTTGACGTAAAATAAATTTAATCAAAAAACAATTATGGAAAACCAAGACACAAACACAAAAATTTTAGAGGAAGTTTACCAGAACCAAAGAGACATCAGTTCAGTAGAATGGAAGATTAGAAATCTAGAATGGGAAAACACAGAGAGAAATCAAGAATTAAGAAATGAGATAATGGAATTAAAAAACCTAGTAAGAAAGCAAAGAAGAACCCAACAAAGAAGTGCTAGTCTGATTTATTCAGCAATTAAAGGAGTTTTCTGGGGACTAGTATTTGGTGCAATTCTAATTACCATTTTAGCATAATATAAAGGTCGAAAAAAGAAGATTACAAGTTAATTAACAAAAGAAATTATGAAAAATTTAATTACAAGTTTACTAATCGCTTCACTTATCCTTACAGGAATGGCAGGTGTAGCTTTCGGAGAAGAAGCTGACGAAGAACCACAAGAAGGCGTAGTTGTAGAAGACACAATAGACGATTACATTAGTTGGGGAGATGGAGTTAAAGAATTAAGCTCTGACCCAATTGAAGTAACAGTTACTAATGACTTAGACACTTCGATTGTAGAAGTTACTGAGTATGACAACACAGAAGCTGAATTATTTACCTTTGCACTAGAAACTCCTGAAGGAGAAGTAATGCAAATTCAATTTGACCACGAAGAAGGAGAATGGACCGAATCAGTTGTAGAAGATGGAGAGTGGGTAGAACAAGACAAATTATCTGACTTCTATACAGTAGAATATGAAGAAGGAGAAGGATATGAATTAGAATTAGACTTTGGATATGACCAAGACTACAAACTGGGAATTGATTACAAGTACGAAGACGGAAACCAATCTTTCTACACAGCTTCAGAAGATAGTTACAACCTCTGGTACAACGGAGAAAACTATACTTCAAGCGACAACTATGTAGAAATGGAAACAGCTGAAAAACCTGCTACTGAAGACTATGAGTTACAAGAAGATGAGGTATTATCTGATTTAGTAGAGAGAGCAGACTTCACAATGGAGGAATTACTCGCTCTTAACCCAGATATAGAAGATGCTAACGAAGTAGATGAAGGACAAGTTATTGAAGTTCCTGAAGATTCAGAAATAGAAAAGTATTGCTTACCTGAAGAAGATACTGATGACGAGGATACAGAGGACCCAGAAGAAACTGAAGAAGACGAGACTAATTACTTAGTACCTGTAATTGTAGGAGGAATACTAGGATTAGGAGTAGTTGGAGGCACAGCTTACAAGAAAAGAAAGAATAACTAAGCCTTGAGTCACTGCCCATCATTAAGTTGGTGGGTAGCACTGAGGGCTCGGTGATGGCACCTCGGATTATTCATACTGTAGTCACCTTAAACCTTGAGATTCTGCTCACTACCTAGC
>JBMCFZ010000045.1:0-5230 GCA_048620055.1 archaeon
GTTCTAAATTTCTTTGAATTAGGTATTCCTCTGCTTTTTCTTCTTATACGGCTTACTGTTTTCTTGCTTTTATCTTTTTCAGTATCGATAAGACCTGTAAGATTAGAAATTAACCGATCAGTTCCTCTTTTACTGTTTGGTTTCTTACCTACATATCCTTCTTCTACAAATTTCTTTTTTACCTCTGGAACTTCCTTTAACAGAGTTCTGTAAAGGGCTTCAGTCTTTAAATGATCTTCCTTAATATTTTTACTTCTTTTCTCAGCCCTTTTCTTTATTTGTTTATCGGTAAGATGATCTACTCCACCTCTCTTATCTCTTTTTTCTTTTTTTCTCGAAGATTTCTTTTTACCCATTTTACCACTTATTTGGAATTAATCAATATAAAATAAAACTTACGAGGATAAATAAGTTATGACGAACAATAAGACATAGATGAATAGGAGGTTAAGAAAATGCTTCACACATCAAAATCATTCACAACTAATTATCCTTTAGAAGAAGCAGACGTAGTTTTTTTAGGGATCCCCTTTGATTCCACAGCTTATTCGGAAGGAAATCAAAGATACGGACCTTTAACGATAAAGCAAGCATTGAAACACAGGACAAGCTACCAACCTGATCTTAAGATAAATCCTTTAAAAGAACTAAAGATACATGATGCTGGTGAAATAGACATAGTACCAGGAAATTATTCTAAAACTGAAAATATAATAGAAGAAACAATAGATGAAATAAAAGAAACAAATCCAAATGCTTTTATAGTTTCTCTAGGTGGAGAACACTTAATATCACTAGCTATAGCTAAATCATTGAATCCAAAGACAATTGTACAATTAGATGCACATAAGGATCTAGATGAAGATCTAAATGGAAACAAATTCGCTCATAATACATGGGTTAAAAGGATAAAAGAAGAAAAACCAGAGATAGAATTAATTCAGAAAGGAACAAGACAATATTCTGAATATAAAAATGAAGAAATAAAGATCAAAAACATGGAAAACCTGAATGAAATTGAGGAGCCAATTTACCTTACAATAGACATGGATATATTCGATCCATGCTACGCCCCAGATGTTGCTTACCCCGAACCTTTTGGAAAGAACCCCGAGGAAGTAGATGAAATTCTCAATCAATTATTTAGAAAGAAAATTATTGGAATGGATATATGTGAAGTTTCATCCAAGCAGATTAATAATAGAACGAGTTACCTCGCTTCATGGTTAATTCTCAGAGCATTATCAAGACTACAAAAAAACAAAGTATAAAAGTTAGTTGTACCACAAAGAAACATAAGATAAAATTAAAAATATGAGAAGTGAAAATATGAGTGAAGAAATAAAAGATAAGAAAAAATTACTTGTACTTACAGGAATAATAGCAATAGCTGTTTTAGTAGTAGGATCAATTATTTTTCTAAATGGAGTTCCAGGAATATATACATCAGGAACGGATCATGAAGAAATTGTTTTAAGCAACATTGAGAAAAAAGAAAGTGCTCCTAATTATATAGCTGAAGGAAACATGGTTTTATCCTTAGAATCTATGGGTATGAGAGAAGAAATTCCTGGAGAATTCACTACTTATGAGACATTTGAAGGAGAAAAAATGAGAACTGATATGACGATGAGTGCTCCTCAAGGAATGGATCAAGATATTCAAAATCAAGAAGATATAGAAACATTAGAAACATCTACTTTCATACTTCCAGAAGGAACATTTTCCTGTATAGAAGAGACGGATGAATGGATTTGTCAAGAAGGAGAAGAAGCCACTATGGGAACGGAAATGTCCCCTGCTAAAGAAGAAATGGAAAAATTAATTGAAAATGAAGCTTTAGAGTTTAAGGGAGATGTAGAAGAAAGAGAAGTAGCTGGTAGAACTTGTGATTATGTAGAGATGGAGATAGATGCAGATAAAATGGAAGATGCTCAAATGCAAGGCACGGAAGGAGCAACAATAGAAATAAGTCAATGTTATGATAAAGAGACAGGAATCTCTTTAATAGAAAATATAAAGTTCGGAACCCCTGGAGAATCCCTATCAATTGAAATGGAAGTGAATTCACTGGAACTAGAAGCTGATATGCCTGGAGATATCTTTGATCTTCCTGCAGAACCTGAACCTATGCAACAGATGCCAATGTATTAAAATTAATTTTTAAATTCTCTAGAATAGAGCTATGCTAACGTAACCCACTATTGATGACTTGTCTCTCGTAACTTCATAGGAGTTAGATTTATTCAGGATCTTTATTTTGCTTATTTGGTCTTTTAACGTTTCTATTGTAGTTGCTATCGGTATATATCCACATATAGTGGTTTTTAGGCCAAAATTAATTATTTCTTGAACATTCATTTCTTTTATTTTATTCATAAATTTTTCTTCTTCTCTTTGAAGATACTTTAAATTATCCTCCTTTGGAGTTAAATCAAATTGATATCCCACGTGTAATAGATCTGAAGAAGCTATTAAGATATTTTCTTCATAATCTATATCTCTCAAGGTCTTTGATATGCTTTTTATATCTTCTACTCTCATTTCTTTAGATAATGAAATAGGAACTATCTTTATATTAGGATATATGTATTGTAAGAAAGGTAATTGTACTTCTATACTGTGTTCTCTTTCATGAGCTATTTCATCTTCTTTAAATAATTCGTTTTCCAGTAGTTTTTCCGATATATCTGAATTTACCTTTACCGCTCCTAAAGGAGTTTTCCATGTCTTCGTTGATATAGCTGCTTTTTCTCCACTACCAGAGTGATTAAATCCGAGTATAATAGCATTCTTAATTTCTTTATTTTTTAAAGCTTTATAAGCGTATGCTGCAGTTCTACCTGAATACCTGTATCCCGCATGAGGTACTATTACCCCTTTTGGTTTGATATTTGTATCTTCAACTGTTTCAAACATGTTTTTGATGTCTTCATTGAGTTTTCTTCTGTTAAATGAATAAAATCCTCTCGATACAGGTGTTCTAATCATTTCAGTCATTTTTACTCCATACTCCTAAAATTTTTCTCCCACAATTCTTACATTTCCCTTTTTTAGGGTCCAATTTCTTCGTTCTCATACTTGGAACTGTTCTATCTATCAGTAATTCTCCGCATCCATTGCATTTTGTATTTAATTTTTCTCCTGGAATATTTCCAATATACACATATTTTATTCCTTGTTCCCTAGCTATTTTTTCTGCTTTTTTAAGTTTATCTATAGGAGTAGGTGGTTTTCCAAGCATTTCGTAATCTGGATGGAATCTTGAGAAATGTATAGGGACATCTCTACCTACATTTTTCACTATCCATCTGCACATTTCTTTAATCATTTTATTACTATCGTTTAAACCAGGTATTACTAAATTAGTGATTTCTATCCATACTCCTTCTTCTTTCATTGTTTTTATAGTATTCAAAACAGGATTCAAGTATCCTCCTGATATTTTTCTGTATAAATTGTTTGAGAAGTACTTTAAATCGATGTTAGCAGCATCTAAGAATTTACATGTATCTCTGAGAGGTTTCTCATTTATTAGCCCACATGTTACTGCAACATTTTTTATCCCTTCTTCCTTTGCTATCTTAGCAATATCCTGCATGTATTCTATGTAAACTGTTGGCTCATTATAAGTATAAGCTATTATATCTATATCTCGTCTTTTCGCTTCCTCAACTACCTCTTCAGGAGATATATCCATTGATTCTATTGCTTCTTCGTTACATTGAGACATTCTCCAATTCTGACAGAATTTACAACTCTGGTTACAACCAGCTGTTCCTATCGAAAGAGCTTTTTTTCCCGGTAAAAAATGGAATAAAGGCTTTTTCTCTATTGGATCCAAATGTAATGCGTTTGGTTTCCCATATACCATTGAATATAACTTTCCTTTTACGTTCTTCCTTACTCTACATTTTCCTCTTTGATTTTCTTTTATTGAACATAGATGTGGACAAGCGTAACAAGTTAATTTATCTCCTATTTTCTTGTAATACCTTGCTTCCTTCATTTTTTCCTCCTTTTTCTTTTTTTATCTAGGATTCTGCTTACCCTTAAAGACGAAGGTTCTTTTTTCATATTCTTTATTTTTTTATGAATATTCCTTATGTTCCCCTTTTCTTTTTTTATCTTATATTTTCTGGATTTCCAGAATTTCTCCGCTTTCGGATTAATCATTCCTGCATGTATCTGTTTTATTCCCTTTTCCTCAGCTATATTTTTTATAACTCGATCCATTTTTTCTCCAATCTTTTTTCTCCTTTCCTTTTCCTTTACTCTCATATTAGCTATGTATAACTTCTTTCTAGGACTTTCTACGACTGACGTGTATCCCACTACTTTACCTTCTTTCTCCGCTAGAATTATCTTTTCTCCTTTTATGGATGCTTTTCTTTTTCTACCTATCTCTTCAAGCCCTTTTAATTCTTTATCTTTCAATTCATCCGCATCCACTACTTTTAATCTTAAGCCCTTCATTTTTAACCCTCGCTAAGTAATTAAATTGTTTCAAGAAAATTTTAGCTCCATATTATTCTAAATCTATTTTTATTCCTTCTATATCTCCATTTACTCTATTAATTATTTTTTCCTTTAGATCCTTTATCTCTTTCTTAGTTCTTTTTTTAGAATCAATTAATTTCTCTATTTCTTCTTCTAATAGTTTTTTTCTATCTTTCACTTGGTTTAATTCTTTTTCTAAGTGTTTTCCTTTTTTCAAGAAACTTGAATATGATTCTATTTCTTTATTTATCCTTTCTATTTCTTCACTTGCTTTTTCTATTATCTCTCTCTTATTCTCTAGCTCTTCCAGATTATTCTTTGTTCCTTTTACCCTTTTTTCTATCTTCTTACTCACTTCTACTCTATCTTCTTCAATGGCTTTTATAACTTGTTCGAGAAGTTTCTCCATTCCCCTTTTACCTATATCTAAGTAGGCTCGCAATGGTTTTTTGAGTAATTTATTTGTTTTTTCAGCTGGTTTACCTGCTTCTTGATGTTCAAATTTTCTTAAAACTCTTTTTAAACTTTTTATTTCTTTTTTAATTCCTCTTTCTGCATTTTTTCTTTTATTTCGCTCTTTTTCCTTTTCCTTTTCCAATTCCTTAATTTTCTGATGTTTCCCATCTTCTTCATATTCTTTAAGTTGATCTTTCGATTTTTCAAGTTGTTCCTTATTTTCCTGAAGTTTTTTCTTCTTGTTCTCGACCTTTTTCTTTAATCCCTTTATCTC
>JBMCFZ010000046.1:0-5203 GCA_048620055.1 archaeon
AACAAAAAGAGATAAAAACTAAATAAAGAATGAAACTCTATCAGAACAATTCACTATCTTCACTTATTCTCATTAAAATTTCTTTAAATAAATCTCGATACTTCTGACTCCGCTCCACTACCGGAGTCATTTCAATCAATGATTCAACAAAAACCCTATCATAAGGAATCTTACCTAGTATTTTAATACCCCTATTACTAGCAAATTTCTCTATTTCTTTTGAATATTTTTTATTTAGGTCAAATCTATTTATTATTATTCCGTATGAAATTCCAAATTGTTCAACAATATTTAAAGCTCTTTTTAAGTCACTTAGAGCTGCTGGAGAAGGCTCCGTGACAGCTATTACGTAATCGCTATCTCTAACCGAAGCTATAACAGGACAACTTATGCCTGCTGCTGAATCACTTATCATAATATCTTTATTTTCTTCTCTAGATTTTTGTTTTATAAGATCCACTACTTTACCTGATCCCGCTTCACCCATCTTGAGTTGCCCTGAGATTAATGGAAACTCGTAGTCAGTTTCTATCTTTGTTATGAATGCGTTTTTAACTTTTTTTAATTCAAATACGTTTTCAGGACAGGCTATTTTGCAAGCACTGCACCCCTCACACAGATGTTTATTTATCTCCGGTTTCTGTTTTTCTTGATCCCATTGAATAGCTGAGAAAGTGCATAAATCCACGCACTTTTTGCAGGACTCTCCTCTGCATTTATCAGGGTTTTTCAAGAAAGCTTTTTCATTTGTAGAGATTTCTTCTTTTTCTAAAGGTTCTTTATCCCCTAAAAGTATCGCTAAATTAGATGCATCTACATCACAGTCCACTGATAATATATCGTAATCCTTTGAAAGTAGTACGGACAATGAAGCTGTTATTGTGCTTTTTCCTGTTCCTCCTTTCCCTGATAAGATTGTTATCTCTTTCATTGAATCACCTTTAATATTTTATTTATTTCTTCGTGCTCTATAGGTTCTCCTGCAGCGTATTTTTCCTGTATTCTTCTACTGTAAGGGATTTTACCAATTGTTTCCGATTTATATTTTTCAGTTATTTCAAGTGTTTTTTCGATGTTTCCTATATTGGACCTATTCACAACTGTTTTTGAAGGTATTTCAAGCTCTTTTGTAAGTTGAAGTATTAACTCCAGATCATGGTTTCCTAGAGGGGTTGGTTCAGTGACCGCTATTGCTAGATCCGTCCCTATTAATGCAGATATTACAGGGCAGTGGGTACCTGCAGCTGTATCTATTATTATGTGGTCATATTTCTTCTCCTCTTTTTTTACATAGTCTTTAACAGCATTTACTACAAGACTAGCTTCTTCTATTCCTGGTTTAAGCTCTCCTTTAATTAAATCGATTCCTTGTTTTCCACCTTTATGTATTGATCCTATTAATTGGCTTGATTCAGTTATGGCTCCTACTGGACATTTATATTCACACGCTTTGCATCCTGTACATTGTTCTTTGATTAAGAAAGGATTTTTATCCTTTATTTGTACTAATGCGTTTTCCCTACATACTTCAACACATTTTCCGCATTTGATGCATTTTTCTTCATCTATTTTAGGAATCATGTTTTTTATTTCTCTGACCTTTTCAGTATCAATAGAAAGTATCATGTCATCGTTGGGACAGTCCACATCTGCATCGATGAGTAGTATTTTTTTATTTTTAGATAATTCATTGGCTAGGGCTGTTGCTACTGTGGATTTCCCTGTTCCTCCTTTTCCACCTGTTACGCCTATTTTCATTTTATCATCCTTTATCCTTGTTTTTTCCTTCTCCAGGGTCACAAGGGTTTTTAGAACCTTCAAGTTTATCCTCTATGTATCTTTGGATTACTTTGTCTATTTCTCCCTCCGCTCCGGAGATTACATTAATATTGAATTTATTGAATAGCTGAATCGCTCTTTTTCCTATTCCACTCGTTACCATACAGTCTATGTTTTTTTTATTCAGGAATTTTGGCAGGTAGCCTGGCTTGTGTCCTGGATTATCTATGATTTTTTTATCTGTAATTTCCTTTTCTTGGACAGTGAAAACTGTGTATTCAGGGGCTCTTCCAAAGTGTTTAGCTACTTTGCCGTTGTTGGTTGGTATAGCTACTTTCATTCCTCATCACCTGATTTTTTGGTTGGTTCTTTTAGAAGTTTTAACTTGTTTACTCTGAGTTCTTCAGCTACTTCTTTAACTGTTTCTCCTTTGGTCTTGTATATGTCCATGAAGCAGTCTCTGAGGGTGTGAAAGCTTATTTCTCCTATGCTATGAACTACTACTGCATCTGCATCTTTTTTACATAAGTCTCTAGATATTGAAAGTCCTGCTCTCTTCTCTTTTTCTCTGTATTTGTTCCTAATCATTTCTTCAAGATTTAAGCCTTCTTTTGTTATTTTTATGAAAGCTATGTATTCGCATCGGCCTAGATGATCACTTACTTCGGATTTTAACCCATTTTTTTCTTTTGTTGGAATTGCTACAAGTCTTTTTTCTGGTTTGTAAGGCTCTACGTGAACTATGATTGATTCAAGGTGATTAATTTTTTTCTTGGATTTCTCCTCTATCTGATTCGCTACTGTATGGGCTCTTTCAATATCAGCGGATTTACTTGTTTGAATTGTGATTTCCCCTAGTATGAATGGCCCTGATCTTCTAAGTTTAAGGTTTTTAACTTCTTTAACTCCGTTTATTTTTTTAGCTATGTCTCTAATGATTTTTGATTTCTCCTTACCTGGGCTAACATCCATTAAGGCAAATATGGAGTCTTTAATGGTTTTCAAACCTTCTTTGAATATGAATATCGATATTCCAATAGTTACTATGCCTTCTATGTATGGTATTTTTAAGTAAGTGCATCCTATAGCTATGAATACTGTTATTGAAGATAATACATCTGCTAAGGTTTCTCTTGAATTAGCTAAAAGGGAAGGGGATCCTGTTTCCTCTCCCTTCTTTTTCAAATATTTCATTAAGTAGAATGAGATTATTACTGAAGTCAGGGTTATCCCCATGGCCAGGAATGGTTGAGTTATTGAGGATACACTCAATATTCTTCTATATCCTTCTATAGCAAATTCAGCTGCTACGTAAAGTATTACTACCGATATCAAGAAAGATGCTAAGTTCTCTGCTTTGTAATAACCGTACTGGAATTTTTCATCTGATTCTCTTTGAGATAAGTGCAGACTTACTACCGATGTAATTGCTACTATTAGATCAACTGTAGAGTGTAGAGCATCCGTTAAAAGAGCAATACTTCCTGTTATAACTCCTACTATTCCTTTGGATATAACTAGGAATAGTGTTGCTGCACTTACTTTTATAGCAGCTTTTTCTCCTTGCTTCAAATTGTCTATTTCTTTGGTCATTGTTTTTGTCCTCTTCCGGATCTTCTGTTAGCGTTTTTTCCAGAACGTGGTTTTAGCCCCCTATTCATCTGTCCTGGTTTCTCCATTTCCTGAAGTTCTCCTTTCAGGAATTTATCAATATTTTTCTGTACGGTTCCTTCTTCCGCTTGATAAATCTTTACACCTATTTTGTTCAAAACATCGAATGCCCTTGGTCCTATCCTAGTAGCTAAAACTGCTTCTACTCCTTTGTTTCCAAGAGTTTGAGAAGCTTTTATACCTGCTCCTCCTCTTTGATTAACAGCTGGGTTCTCAATAAACTCTGTATTTTCTATTGATGTTTCACTTGTTTCTGAATCTCCAGTCATTTGCACTATTACATAGAAAGGGCATCTTCCAAATACTTGGCTTATTGGACTGCTTAAAGCCTTTCCAGTGGATGGTATAGCTATTTTCATATATATTCCTCCGATTAATGTGTTTTATCTATCTTTTCCCTACTAATGGCGCTCCGCATTCAGGGCATTTCCTCTCTTGACAAGGAGTACCTCTTTGGTGTGCTTCTTCATAACCGCAGTTCGGACATACGCATCTGCTAGCTCCTCCTTCACCTTGCCGAGGACCTCCCTTGCCTTTTCCTTGTCCTAATGGCATTTTTATTCACTCTCCATTTTGTTTTTTTCTTCCTTTATCCTTTCCAATTCTCCTTTAAGGTCTTCTATCTCTCTTTTTATTTCTTTTCTATCTCTTTCAATTAAATTTCTCTTTTCTTCTTTAGTTAGTTCTCTTTCTGGGACCTCCGCTGGATACATTCTACGGAATCCTGGTCCAAAACCAGGGCCGAACCCTCGACCACGTAATCCTGGACCTCTTCCTCGGCCGAATCTTCTTCCTCCTCTTGGTACTCCTCTTGCATATCCTGGTGACCTATATCCTGCACAGTACCCTAATCCTCTTCCTGTCATTCTACCTCTTCCTCTTGGACCTGTTCTATCTCCAAATGGCATATTCAATCACCTCCTTTTTGTTTTTTATTAGATGAACATGAATTTTATAAGTTTTTTAGATTAATTTGATGCTTTTTACATTTAGGACATTCTTTTGGCCTACCTGTGCCATAAGGGGCGTTCCATTCGTATCCGCAATTTTTACATTCAAATGTTCTTGGCATGTAAGCATATTCAGGCTCCTTTATCTGTAGCGCTTGGCCTTTTACCAAAAAATCCGTGACTTTTCTGTGAGCTTCGTTCAAAGTTCTGGCAAATGTGGATCTTGATACGTTCATTTTTTCAGCTGCTTCTTCCTGAGATAATTCTCGCATGTGCTTTAACCTCATTGCTTCCAGTTCATCCGTGTTTAGATCAATCTGCTTTATTTCCGATAATGGAACTCCTCTTGGTTTGAACCACATTCTTTCCGGTCTTCTTCGAATTCTTCTGCGTCTTCTTGGTCTTGGCATTTTGTTACAACTCCAATATCTATTATGAACATATGTTCATAAATAATAGTGAATGCCTTTCTTTATAAAGGTTTCGGTCATATGACCAAAAACATAGGGGATTAATCAAAAAATTCCGCTATTTCCTTAACTCCCCTAAAAACGTTATCGGGATTATAACCACCTTCAAGAACGAAGAAAGAATTGTAATCCACTAAAACTTCACAAACCCTCCTAAAACTACTTCCAGTTAAACTTAAATCTGTCAAAGGATCTCCTCTCATTGAATCAAATCCTGCAGAAACACCAACCACATCAGGATTAAAAGAACCTAAAACAGGTCTCAATTCGTTGTTTACAATTCTTAAAAACTCCTTATCACCAGAACCTGCTTCAAGAGAAAAATTATAACAG
>JBMCFZ010000047.1:0-5194 GCA_048620055.1 archaeon
ATCTATAACTTCATTGGTTATCTCTTGTCCTCTATGTGCTGGTAAACAATGCATAACTATTGAATCTTCCTTTGAATTTTCCAATAGGTCTTGATTTATTTGATATTGCTTAAAGGCCTCTATTTCCTTTTTCTCTTCACCCATTGAAACCCACGTGTCAGTGTATAGTACATCGGCATTTTCCACTGCTTTTTCAGGGTTTCTCTCAATCTCATATTCTCCTTCTATCCGTGGTTCATGTTTGTCAGGACAGGAGACGGTTATGTTAATTCCTGTTTTATCGGCCACGTTTATCAATGAATGGCAAACGTTACTCGATCCATCTCCCAGGAAAACTAGTTTTAAGTTTTTTAAAGGTTTCTTTTCCTTAATTGTATATAAATCAGATAGTGCTTGACAAGGGTGCAGTAAATCACTTAAAGCGTTGATTATAGGTATCTTTGAAGCTTTCTTCATTTTAATTAAATCGTTGTGATCATGTACTCTGAATATTGCTAGGTCATTGTATCTGTTTAATACTCTTATAGTATCTTCTACTGTTTCTCCTCTACCTAATTGTGAATCCTGTTTCGATAGAAATGTTACATTTCCTCCTAACTGTCTTATAGCTACTTCGAAAGAAATTCTTGTCCTTGTTGAGGATTTGTAGAAAAACATTCCTGCTTCCTTATCCTTAAGAGGTTTTTCTCTTTGAACAGAATTTTTTAATTCATCTGTCTTTCTGAGAGTTTTTTCTATTTCCTTCTCTTCTAAGTTTCTTATATCCAGTAAATGCTTCATGTTTAGAAAGAGGGATTAAAGGTATAAAAAACTGGTTTTTTACTTTTTTATCTTTATCTTTTGAGATTAGAATTGGGAGAAGGAGAGAGGAAGGGGGGTTGGAAATTTGGGTGTTTTTTAGTGTTTTTTGGTGGTATGATATATTTTTTATTTTTAAGTTCCTCTCTCCTATGAGGATAATTAATCATTAAGGGTTTTTATTTCTTTTGCAGTTACATTATTTCCTTCAGAGCGAGGTGTATTAGAATCAATATATTTTCTGTATAATTCTAATTTAATCAATATATTCTTCTTTTAAGAATGCTGCGGAGCCTCCGCCTACCATGAATCCAAATCCCAGTACAAATAAAGTGAAGGGAATTAATCCTAGTATGGCAAAAGGTACTAATAAAGCTATTCCAAGCACTATCATTATTGCTCCAAGTAGTTTCATTCTGAAGTTTCCCGTATTGTGCATTTTATCTCTCTTTTTACTTACTTATTTTGTCTTTTTATACTTTTCCTTGTTTCCATCTTTTACTCTATTTCTCCGGAAAATTCTTGTTCTTCTTCAGGCATGCAGGTTTCATTTACACTTATACATTCTCCTGTTGGATATCCTACGTATACTTGAGGACATATTGGGTTTTCTGGACATTCTAAAGTTGTTTCTTCTATGTTCACACACTCCCAGTTTGCCCCTGCGTTTCCTGGGCAGCAATTAGTGCTTAACCATTCACATTCAACGTTTTCCGTACTTTCTTTTACCATTTCTAGCTGTATCTCCTCTTCTACTGATGTCCAGTTTCTCTGTTTTAAGTATTCTATTTGACATCCATCTGTAGCTCCGTAAGTGTAGTTATCATAAGGACATTTTAGTTCTCGGTATTCAGCTGTGCATATCTCTTGTTCTTCTGAGTATTTTATTGCTTGTCCTATGTTTTCTTTACACTCTTCAGCTATATCATCATCTTCGTATTTCTGATTGAAGATGGGAGTTATCTCCTTATCTTCATTTATAAGTAAATTAATTTCTTCATCTGTACCTTCGTAGTCTCCTTGCCATTCTTTGAATTCCCAGCCTTCATCTGGAGTCGCTGTAATTGTTACTTCTTCCTCTTCTTCGTAAGTGTGTGTTCCTTCTTCTGGATTTGTTTCTCCTTTTCCTATTACATTGATTCCTAATGTGTATTCTTCTTCATCTTCTATTTCTTCGAAGTGAGCTGATAGCATTGAGTTATTCATTATATTAAATGTACATGTCTCTTCGTACTGTTCACACTGAGTTGCACTTCCTTCTCTTTCCCATCCATTGAATTTGTATCCTTCTTCTGGAGTAGCTTCTACTGTTACTTCTTTACCTACTGTGTAATTATGTGTTCCTTCCTCTGGAGAAGTCATTCCTCCTTCCATAGAAATTATTTCTAACTCGTATTCTTCATCTATCTCTGGGATTTTAGCTTCTTCTATACATCCGGTTAGGGTAAATATCCCTATTGACAATAATCCAAGAACAAATATCAACGAAATTTTTCTCGATTCCATTTATTCCACCTCTAAATCTTTATTTTTTTATTAGTATTTTAAAGCCGAAGGCTTTCTATTAATTGGTTTCTTAGGGTTTCTATCATCAGGTCTTCTATCATCAAGCCTAATATTTTTAGGTTCTAAATTTTTTCTAAACATTTTCCTCATTCTCTATCTTGATTAATTTTTTATGGGTCTTGATTCTTATCTGTTTTTCTATTGCTTTTATTTGTCCCTTATATAATTAGACATTCTTCAATATATAAGAGTTTTTTATATAATGGGAAATAGTTAAGTACTTGTGCTCTTTATTGTTCTCCAAATGATACTTATTAAAAAAGCGAGACTTAAAGGGTTCGGTGAAAGTGAAAGATTATGGTAAATAAAAAAATAAGAATGACGAATACCGGTCTAAAAATAACCAGTAACTGGGAAGGAATTTGTGAATTTTCTAAGGAATTGGAAGATGCATTGGAAGATTCAAGAGAAAATGACGAATCTGTTAAAGGTTTCAATGGGTGGAGACCTCGAGAGGATGAAGAAAGAAAAGATTTGAAGAAAAGAACGGCTGAAAAAGCTACTTTTAAAAAGAAGAAAATTGAGGAGGGGTTTGAGGGTGCTAAAAAAGAACTTTTAAAAGCATCTGATAATTTAAAAAGATCTTTAAAGGGAATTTCTAATAGAAAGAACTGTGAAGAAAGCCCTGGTAAGGAATTAAAGAATGCTTCAAAAAGAGTAGGTAAAGCTGTCGGTGCAGGATCCATTAGATCAATAAGAATATTTGAAGAATTCATTTTTGAAAAAATTATGTTGAAGTTTACTCCTTATTATTTTGATACTGAGAATTTATCAATTAATTTGGAGAAGAAACATGAACGTAAATACGTCTTAAATATAAATTTAATAGATGAAGGTGCTAGAGAAGATATTCAGAAGAGGGTTAAAAGAGATAATGGAAAATTAATTGAGAGGAAGTAAAGTAATTAAAGGAGGAAAATGATGCTAAACCTAATTATTTTATTAGCCATTATAGTTGCAATATTCGTAGGAATATCAATTGGAGCTTCCTCTGTTCCTCCATCATTCGGACCCGTTAGATCTTCGGGCTCATTGGGTATTTTGCAGTCCGCTTTATTAGCTGGTTTAGCAGCTGCTGCAGGTGCTTTTTTTCAAGGGGGAAGAGTAACTAATACGATTGGTTCTAATATAATATTAGGTGAAATGATAGGTCTTCAAGCTCTTACTATCTTACTAGTGGCTTCTATATTAGTTATTATAAGTGTAACCTTCAAATACCCCATGCCAACAGCATTCACCGTGGTTGGAGCGGTTATAGGGAGCGCTTTGAGTTTCGGTAATCAAATAAGTTCCCCGGTTCTTTCCTCTATCTTCATTTTTTGGCTGGCTATTCCTTTTTTCGCTTTAGCTATGGGTTATATTTCCTCCAAGTATTTGAGGAAGTTTGTTGATAAGAGGAAATCTAAAAAGATGTTAAAATACTTTACTCTTTTGATGGGGCTTTTCTTAGCTTATACTGCAGGAGCTAACTCTGTTGGACTTGCTGTAGGTCCTCTTCAATCCTTTGATTTTTCAATGTCTTTCTTATTGGTCTTAGGAGGTATTTCGATATTGATGGGTGCTTTGATATTATCTCCAAAGATAATTGATGCAGTTTCATTTGAATATGCTGGCATAGGAGCTAGAAGATCTTCAGCTAGCTTAGGATCAGCTGCTATACTTGCTCAAATAGGCGTATTTCTCGGTGTACCTGTCTCATTTAATCAGGCAATAATTGCTTCAACTATTGGAAGCGGATTAGTAACAGGTAAATCCACTATAGGTAAGAAGAAACTATTATTTACTGTCGGCGCATGGTTTTTAGCTTTCTTAATATCTATTGTAGCTACTTTCGCTTTATCAGAAGCTTTAAAGTATTTCATAGTTATCTAAATTAAAGATTCGTAAAACCATTGAGGATGATTAATAAAAATGGTGACTTCTTTAAGATAAAGAAGTGTCTAAAGACCTATTGAAAATTAATTTAGGTGCACATAGGAGAACTTCAAAATGATTAAGAAAACAAATAAACTTACTTTTAGCATAGAACATGTTTTAATTTTTTTATTATCAATAGCTATCGCTGTCTCAGCAATTTATCTCATAGGTAGTTTTTCAAAAGATCCTGAATTTGTATATGGCATGATAGCTATTGCATTTATCCCTCCTGCAGGTAAAGAATCAGTCATCCCTGCAATGGTTTTCAGAGGAATTGAAGCGCCCATAATATTTTCAATAATTGTTTTCTCTGATATTGCAGCTTGTTTCATAGTACTAAGTTCTTTCGAAATAGTTAACTATATAGCAGGCAGGGTAAAATTCCTTGAAAAATTACTGAATAAATCTAAGAAGAAATCAGAATTTGCCAGGAAACATGGTTTGTTACATGTTGGTCTTGGAGCCTTCATGTTCATCCCTTTTCAGGGAACGGGTTCCATAGCCACATCGTTTTTGGCTCAAATATTTGGTGTAAAAAAATGGAGAACGGTTTTAATAGTTTTGATAGGTTCCACCGCTTCAACTATTTTCTTCCTCGGAATTTCTTTAGGGTTATTCGAATTAATTTAGAATCAATAAGCCATTAAGTAACCCAATAATTATTCTTAAGAATCTAGAAAATTTTCTGGGTGAGCCTTCCCCCCTAGTTTCCTAGGGGGAGGCCTTACAATTCTCCTTAATTAATTTCCATCCCACGATGGCTTTTATTATAAGGAGGTGACACCGGTATATATTTACGCTCCTACTATTTATAGTTTTTGGTATGTTTTTAAGGTAAAAGTAAACAAATGATTAACAAAATCTAATAAGTATGAGTAACTAAGCAACATATTTAAATTTAGTTGATTTATCC
>JBMCFZ010000048.1:0-5181 GCA_048620055.1 archaeon
AGAGAAAAAGCGATGAAGAAAACCAAGGAGAAAATAAAGAAAGAGAAAGGAGAAAGAGATCAACTAGCCATACAAATAATAAACTCAATAGATAACTTAGATAAAACAAGTAACACGATTCTAGAGCAATTTAAAGAGATATATTCACTTTACTTTCCTGAACTAGATAAAGAGATAGATGATCCCGATAAATTCCTCGAGATAGCTACGAAGATAAAGGAAAAGGAGAACTTCAAGTCAGAGGAACTGGAAAAGATAATTGGAGATAAGGAGAAATCTGAGAAAATAAAAATGAAAGCCAAGAGTTCAACGGGAGCAGATTTAGATGGAAATGACTTAGAGAAAATAACCGGGTTAGGTGAAATAGCTCTGAAAATGAGACTGGAGAGAAAGAAACTCGAAGAACATCTTGAGAAAATAATGAATGAAATAGCTCCGAATTTAACCGCTATACTAGGATCAACGATAGGAGCGAGGATACTTTCAGAAGCAGGTTCACTTAAGAAACTAGCTATGATGCCTTCTTCAACTGTACAGGTTCTCGGAGCGGAGAAAGCATTATTCGCTCACCTTAGAAAAAATGTAAATCCACCTAAACATGGAATAATCTTCCAGTACCCAAATATAAAGGGATCTCCTTTGAATAAGAGAGGCAAAATATCTAGGAAAGTAGCTGCAAAAGCATCAATAGCAAGCAGAATAGATTACTTCGACGGAGAATACAAAGGAGAAGAATTGAAGAAAGAACTAGAAGAAGATATAGAAGAGATACTGAATTAATGGTTTAATTCTGATTTTAACTCTTTTTCTAATTTATCTATTATTTTTTCCGTCTTTTCTTGATTTCTTTTCAAGTAATTTTTCCTGATAAAAAATCCACCTTAGCTTATTTTATTCCTATTTCGCCTTAGATCCTGTAAAAAATTCCTATCTCCCTCGGAAAAATTGTATTTATCCGTCGCCCAATCTATTATTTTTTTATGATATCCTCTTCCTTCTATCCTACCTTCTAAAGATGAACTTGCTTCCATGAGTAATTTTATAGACGAATAATAATTTTTTAATACTTGAGAGGGAAATTCTTCGAAATCAGTCTTTTGAATTCTACGTATAGTTCTATTTGACATCTTAATTAATGATTTAGCCTTAGATTTATCGGGATTAATTCTTCTCATAAGAATTAAAAAACTATGTAACTAGATTTTAATATGTTTTTTTCTAAATTTATCAGTTAAGATTAATTAAAAAATATCTAAGTACCCATGTAAAAGTATTCCATTAGCTATGTTGTTTTTTAATTCTTCAGGATAATTTTTGATATCCCTAGAGATATGTAACTGGATTTTTCTATTCAATTTTTCTTCAAATTCATTCAAATTTATCTCTTCTTTTTCCATTTGAAGAAATAAATCCAGATCACTTTTCTCAGTATCTTCTCCTCGTGCTGCTGACCCAAATAAAACAATACAGTCGGGTTGATATTTTCCCTTAAGATAATTATTTAATCCTACTTCCTCTATTCTGTGTAAAATATCGATCTTCTTATATTTCTTATATTTTTTACTCTCCAATTTAGCCTTATAGATAGGATAAATTCTTTTTCCCCTTTTCTCTTTATCCTTAGAGATTATACCTTCATCTATAAGTGTCTTAAGTTTATTTTTCACCGATGTATGAGATAAATTTGATTTTCTACTTATTTCCATCAAGTAGTGTTCTTTAATCGGTTCATCAAAGAAAACTTGAGCAACTCTCCATAAACTACATTTTTGTAACATATATTATATTTATGTAACACATATTTATAAATGCTTCTGCTAATGATAAGAAATATAAATAGAATTAACCCTTCTCTATTTCTTCTCTACGCTTTTTAAGTTCTCTTAAGTCTTTTAATAGTTTTTCTCTTTCTCTAGATTTTTCAATTCCCTGCTTTCTAGTATTACCTTTGAGGTAATTGATTTTAGGTATTGATTTGTTGAGTGCCTTGACTGATTGTTCTTTCCTCTTCATTAATTTATTAACTTGTTTTTTATTTAAATCGGAATACTTATTTTCCTTTTTCCCTAGATCTGAGAATACTTCTCCGGCTTTTTTCTTACTTTTCCTTTTCTTTTTTTGTCTTTTTCCCATGGTATCTATTATCTAAATGATTCCAATTACTTATAAATCTTCCCCGAACCATAATTAATTCATGAGCATGAAGAAGATTACCGACGGAGTTTTCAAGATAAATGGAAAGATAGCGACTAAGAACCTAGATCAAGGTAAAAAGGTTTACGGTGAAAAGTTAGTTAAGAAGGATAAAGTGGAGTACAGGTTTTGGAATCCCTATAAATCCAAACCTTCAGCTGCCTTTCAGAAAGGGCTTCAAGATTTCCCTGTTAAGAAAGGAAAGGAAGTTCTTTACTTAGGAGTTGGCGATGGAACCACTGCAAGTCATTTTTCAGATATAATCAGAGATACCGGTATAATAATAGGTGTTGATATTGCTCAGAAGGCCTTTGAAAACTTCTTAGAACTATGTGAAAATAGAAGGAACTTAATTCCCGTGTTAGCTGATGCCAACGAACCTGAAGAATACGAGGAATACATTCCAAGTGAAGGTGTTGATGTTGTTTATCAGGATATTGCTCAGAAGGAGCAGACGAGGATACTCTTGAAGAATGTGGATAAATTCTTGAAGAAGGATGGTTTATTTGTATTCATGGTTAAATCTAGAAGTATCGATGTTACTAAGGATCCTAAAGAAATATTTGATTTACAGTTGGATGAATTGAGGAAAAATGGCTGTGAAATAATTGAGTTCAAAAGGCTCGATCCTTTTGAGAAGGATCATGCTATGATTATCGGTAAGAAGAATTAAAAAGGATAACAAAAAGTAACTAATAAATCTGTTAATAATTAACAACGAAAGGTTTAAAAGGCTCCATTGTTAATAATTAACAAAGAGAGGTGTCAACTTGGAAAAATTAAAAACACTGGAAAAAGGATATGAAGATTATTTAGATAGTGCAAAGATTTTAGAGGACCAAGGAAGGTATAAATCAGCTGTTGATCTTTATTTCAAAGCAATAGTATCTTTAATTGATTATATAATTCTTAAAAAACAAACATGATGCCGAAAAACCATACAGAAAGGTTTAGGATTACAGAAGAGAGATTTGAAAATATTTACAAGATACTAGATTCTCTTTTCAGCACTTATAGAAAATCTTACACGGAAAAAAGGGGTGAAAAACATGTTAGAAAAATTAAGAAAGGGATCAATAGAATCCTCAAAGATCAAGAAATTGGGAAAAAATTTAAAACCCTTGATTAAAGGAGAAATTCTAGATTTCATTCTCTTTGGATCAAATTTAAAAGGAAAATCAAGACCAAGAGACCTTGATATAGCAATAGTAGTAAAGGGAGAAGATATCGATTTAGACACTCTCTCCAAAATAAGATCTGAAGTTAAAAGGATAATAGAAACAGTAGACACAGAAATAGTGTCTGTTCAGGATCTATACCTAACTAAATTTGGATTTAATATACTTACAGAAGGATATAGTGTTAGAGAAGGAAGATTTATCTATAAAACCTTAGATTTAAAGCCTTTTAACATATATCATTACTCTCTTAAAAAACTTTCAAAATCCAAAAAACCTGCTTTCAGTAGAGCTTTAAAAACTCTGGTTAAGGATAAAAAAGGAGATAAACTAGGTAGAGGAGTGGTAAAGATTTCAAAGAAAAATTCCGGTGAAATAGAAGATTTCTTAAAAGATTGGGATGTATGGGAAGATACGGAGAAAATTCAAGCCCTAGAATACTAATAAAAAATTAGGTTTTACCTGTTAAGGTACGTATTTTCCAACTTCTTCGCATTCTGAGATGAATCTATTCAAAGGAGTTTGTTCTGCTGACCCTATTCCCCAGCAGTACTCGTTTTTAGGAGTCTTTTCAGTATTGTAGACCCATAGAGGATATCTTCCAAATCCTATTCCTTTCATTATATCTATCGCATTTTCATTAGTTATGTCGTACCTTCTGTAGTCTATTCCTTCTTCCCCTGTATATCTAGTCGCTACTCTGTGGCTGAATTCACAGTACTCTTCATACACCGTTTTATTTTCGAAGTTACATATCAAGTAAAGAGTGTTGTTCCTAGGTCTGTATAGATCTTCGTAAGAAACATTACCATTCGTTTCATTCAAATCGTAATCCTTTGTATCATTAGTATCTGTTTCGTTATCTATGAATCCGTTTTCTTCTGTTTCATTAACTGGTAATTCGTTTTCTTCTTCAAGGATATTTTCAAATGGTATGAATGAGATTGCGATCATGATTATTGCTGCTATTCCAATTATCATTATTAGTCCTAGTTCTTTTTCTCTTCTTCTGTACCATTTTTCTTCTTTTGATTCCTTCTTTGTTTCTTCGTGTACTCTTGATTTGTGTATCTTCATTCCTCTTTCTGTTTCAAATTCTTTTCCGCATTCCGAGCACTTTACCATGTTATCTCCTCTTTGTTAATTGGTTTTCAATGTTGTTTTTCTTCGTATTTATCCTTAATGTATTTACTTATTTTTCTTTTTCCATTCTTTTATTTTTTTATTCACTTTTTCTTTTAATTCTTTCTCAGGTATCCTTGTGTGTCCTTTCTTTTTTCTCAGTTCTTTGTACGCTTCTTTAGTAAAGTTCCTGGTTCTTTCAACGGCTTCTTTTTTTGGTTTTTTCTTTACTTTTCCTTGTTTCTTCCAGTTTTTAACGAAGCCATCCACTGTTTTATTTATTTTTTCTTTTCTCGGAAGATATTTTAGTTTTTTTCTTCCTTGAAGTTTTTCCTGTGTTTTTCTAGCTATTTCTTTTTTACTTGCATTTGGATTTTCTTTTATCGCTTCTTTCGCTGCTCTCATTGTGACTGAAGCATTTCTTTTGCTTATTTTTTCTTTTTTACCTAGTGATCCTGATTTTCTCCATTTTTTAGCGAGTTCGTCTTTCACTGATCCCGCTGTGAGTTCTTTCTTTCTTTTTTCAATATTTCCACGTTTTTTCCGAGTCATTTATTCTTTCCCTCCGTACTTTTATTATGGTGACGGTGTTTAAAAAACTATTGCAAAAATTATTCTTTATCTCCTGAATTTAGAACAAGTGTCCCAGTTTTTCCTGTGCTTCTTCGGACATGTCTTCAGGTGTCCA
>JBMCFZ010000049.1:0-5119 GCA_048620055.1 archaeon
AAAGAAAAGGGGGGAAGGGGTTTTATTTCTTCTTTGTTACTTCCATTATTTTTCCTGCTGCTATTGTTTTCCCCATGTCTCTCATTGCGAAGCTGGATAGTTCTGGGAAATCTTTTCCAGATTCAACTACCATTGGTTGTGTTGGTTTCATTGTTACTACTGCTGCATCTCCTTGTTTTATGTAGTCTGGGTTTTCTTCTTTTACTTCTCCTGTTTTTGGGTTTAGTTTTTTATCTATGTTTGTTATGTTGCATGCTACTTGTGCTGTGTGGCAGTGTAGTACTGGTTGGTACCCTTTTGTTATTGCTGATGGGTGGCTTAGCACTATTACTCTTGCTTTAAATTCTTCTGCTACTGTTGGTTTGTTGTCTGGTGTTCCTACTACTGTTCCTCTTTTTAGGTATCTTTTGTCCACTCCTTTTAAGTTGAATCCGATATTGTCTCCTGGTTCTGCTTCTTCTATTTCTTTATGGTGCATTTCTATTTGTTTTACTTCACCGGTTTGGTCTCCTGGCATTACTGTTACTTTTTGTCCTTTCTTTAGTACACCTGTTTCTACTCTTCCTACTGGTACTGTTCCAACTCCTTTTATTGTATATACATCTTGTATTGGTACTCTTAGGGGTTTGTCTACTGGTTTTTTTGTTTCCTTAAAATCGTCTAGGGCATCTACTAGTGTTTTACCATCGTACCATGGAGTGTTATCTGATTTTTCTGCTATGTTGTCTCCTTCGAATGCTGAGGTTGGTACGAAATGCATTTCACTTGTATCGTATCCTATTCCTTTTAGTAGTTTTTCTACTTCTTTTTTCACTTTTTTGTATTGTCCTTCGTCGTAGTCCGCTGCGTCCATTTTGTTTATTGAGACTACTAGTTGTCCAACTCCAAGTGTTTTTGCTAGTTGTGCATGTTCTCTTGTTTGTTCTTGTACTCCGTCACTTGGTTTTCCGGATACTACTAGGACTCCTGCGTCTGCTTGACTTGTTCCTGTGATCATATTTTTTACGAAGTCACTGTGTCCTGGTGCATCTATTATTGTGAATTTCTTGGTATCAGTTTCGAATTCTTCGTGCATTACATCTATTGTTACTCCTCTTTCCCTTTCTTCTTCTAATCTGTCCATCATGAAAGCGAATGAGAAGCTTGCTCCTGCTTCTGATGCTTTTGCTTCTTCTTCTAGTTTTCTGTATTGCTCTTTTGTTAGGTTTCCTGTATCGTACATTATTCGTCCTACTGTTGTGGATTTTCCGTGATCCACGTGTCCTATGAACACTAGGTTCATGTGTGGTTTTTTTGCCATGTAAGCACCTCCGTTAGCGTCATGGATTTATTAATTTTTTATATGATATCAGTGTCTGCGTTCTCGCAGTATCTGCATATTCTTATCTTTATTGTTCTTATTCTTATTTATATATTACAGGGGGGTGGATAATGGTTTCTTGTTATTTTTGCCTTATTCTTGTTTTCTAGATTAATTCACTTGGTTTTGGTATTTGTTCCTTTAATCCTTTTCTTTTTCTTATTTGGCGTATTTTTTCTCTTTGTAGGCTATTTGGCAGTGGTTCATATCCGTAGTATTCTTGGCTCCATAGCGCTTTTCCTTGTGTTATGCTTCTTATGTCGCTTGAGAATCCGAATGTTTCGGCTACTGGTACTTTTGTTATTACTTTTGTTGTTCTTCCTTCTTGTTTCATGTTTTCTACTTCTCCTCTTCTGTTTCGTATGTCTTTTGTTATTTCTCCTACAAAATCTTGTGGTGCATCTATGTAGATTTTTTTCTTTGGTTCCAGTAGTTTTGGTTTTCCTAGTAGTACTGTTGCTTTTATTCCTTTTTTGAGCGTTGGTATTACTTGTGCTGGTCCTCTGTGAACTGCATCTTCGTGTAGTGATGCGTCTTTTATGAGTATTTTTGTTCCTGATAGTTTCTCTCTTGCTAGTGGTCCTTCTTCTACCGCTTCTTCGAACGCTTGTACTATCAGATCTTTTGCTTCATTTAGGTATTGTACTCCTTTACTTGCATCTACAAGCATGTTATCTCTTTTTATGCTCCATACGTTCTTCGCCAGTTTTTTATCCATTCCATGTTCTCTTAGTTGTTCTGCTAGTTTTTTCTTGTCTTTTATCTTTTGTTCTATTTCTCCTTCTTGCAGTGCTTTTGCTATTCCTTCTTCTAGTGGTTCTGCTTGTATTACGAATTGGTTGTGTCTGTTTGGTGTTTTTGGTTTTAGTTCTTGTGATTGTTCTGTAGCTTTTTCTCTGTATACTACGATTGGTTGGCTTGTTGAGCATTTTACTTTTTTGTATTTTCTTATTCTTTCTTCAGTTATTTCTAAGTGTAATTCTCCTTGTCCTGATAATCTGTATTCTCCTGTTTCTTCGTTTATATCTACGCTTATCGTTGGATCTTCTTTTTCTATTTCTCTCATTGCTTTTATTAATTTAGGTAGGTCTTTTGGATTTTCAGGTTCTATTGATTTTGTTACTACGGGGTCTGAATGGTGTTCTATACTTTCGAATGGCACCATGTCTATTTCTGATACTGTTTCTCCCGAGAATGAGTCTCCTATTCCTGTTAATGCAGCTATATTCCCAGCTGGTATGTTCTTCAGTTGTTTTCGTCCTGCTTCCATTGATACACTTACTTGTTGTATCTTTGCATCTACATGTGTATTTAGTAGTTTTACATTTTGCCCTTCTTTCACTGTTCCGCTGTATATTCTTGCGGTTGCTACTTGTCCTACGTGTGGGTCTTTTTGTAGGCTTGTAACTAACATTATTAATTTTCCATTTTTATCACATTCTCTCATCATTTTTCCTTCTTCTGATTCAGGATCTCCTTTCCATATTTCTGGAATTCTGTATTTTTGTGATTTCTTTGGATTTGGTAGATGTTTTACTACCATGTCTAATATTACAGGGTGTACTGGTGATTCTTTAGCTAATTCTTTTTGATTTTCTTCTTTTAGGTATTTGTAAATGTCTTTGAAGGTTATTCCTGTTTTTTCCATGTATGGTTTTGATATTCCCCAGTTGTATAGTGCGGATCCGAATGCTACTGATCCTTCTTCTACGGTCATTTGCCATTCTTTGGCTAATTCTTTTGTTGGGGCGTAATTTTTTATAAGTTGATTTACTTCTTTAATGATCTCTATTAATCTTTGTTGTAGTTCTTTTTCATCTACTTGTAATTCAGTGATTAATCTATCTACTTTATTTATGTATAGGATTGGTTTGACTTTTTCTTTTAGGGCTTGTCTCACTACTGTCTCTGTTTGTGGCATTATTCCTTCTACTGCTCCTACTACTATTATGCATCCGTCTACTGCTCTCATGGCTCTTGTTACTTCTCCTCCGAAGTCCACGTGTCCTGGTGTATCTATTAAGTTTACTAGGTATTCATCGTCATCATATTCATAGACCATTGAAGTATTTGTATTTTCTATGGTTATTCCTCTTTCTTGTTCTTCTTCCATTGTGTCCATTACTAGTTCTTGTCCCGCTAGTTCTCCGCTCATTAGTCCTGCTCCGTACACTAGGTTGTCTGATAGTGTTGTTTTTCCATGATCTATGTGTGCTGCTATGCCTATGTTTCTTATGTTTTCTGTTCTATTCATAATTTTGTGTGCTTTCTTTGCCATTCGTTCTTTTCTGCCCATTTCTATCTCCTTTATTATTTCAATTTATTCTTTAAGAATTTTCAGTCCTATTTCGAGCTTTCCGCTATTCTCTCCGCGTTTATTTTCTGTGCTACTGAGAATGAACTTGAATCTGCTTTTGATGCTTTGATTAATTCGTCTTTTAATGCTTCTGATACTGATTTTTTTGAGTTGTATGTGTTCATTGCTACTGATTTACCTATATTTCGTATTGAGAAGTCTACTCTTCTTTTTGGCGATGTGTCTACTGGTTGATGTCTTTTTATTCCTCCTCTTTGTATCATTGTGGTTTCTTCTCTTGGTGCTGAGTTTTCTATTGCTCTAACTAGTATCTCTACTGGGTTTTTACCTGTTTCTTCTTCTATCTTTTCGAAGGTTTCTTTTACTGCTTTGTACATCTTGCTTTTTTTACCGGTTCCTCCTCTGTGTCTTATTACTTTTCCGCTTATTTTTCCTCCGGTTCCTCCTCTCATTAAGGTATTAATTAGTCTTTCAACTATGCTTATGTTTACTCCTATTGGTTCTTTTACCTGTTTTCCTTGGTTGTGTATAGGTGTATCTGGATCCAGGTTTATGTATCTCTTTAGTCCTGGGTCTTTCACTTCTATTTCATCTGTGCTCCATTTTCCCAATATTTTAGTCATTTTATTCACTTTTTTATCTCTGTGGTTTCTCTATATTTCCTTTTATTACTTCCTGTAGTGATACTCCGTTAACTTTAATTATTCTGTATTTTACTCCGACCATTGTCCCTACTGGTCCTCCTTGTGCGCCTCCTGCTCCTTCTATTAGTACTTCGTCGTGTTCATCTATTATGTTGACTGCTCCTTCTTTTGGCATGTGTACTGTTACTACTTTCCCGTTTTTTAGAAGTTGTACTCTTGCGCATTTGATTATTCCTGATGAAGGTTGTTTTTGTTCTATTCCTTTTTTTTGTAGAACTATTCCTCTCGCTTGTGGTGCTCCTTCCAGTGGATCTTGGAGTTTTCCAGCTTTTTTCCTCATTCTTTTTACGTACTTGCTGTCGCTCCATCTATCTTTTTTCCTTTTTTGTTTAAGTTTTCTTGCTGCGAATTCTCCTGGCATTTTTTCAACCTCTTTTTTAAGCGTTATTTCTTTGTTTCTTGAGTTATTTATTGTTTTTGAAGTTTTTTCCTTATTTTTTGATTTTAAATTATTTTGATGTTCTCTATATCGAAATGTCTTTTCGTTAGTTCCTTTACTTTTTTCACTTTTTTTCCTTTTCTTCCTATTGTTCTTTTCTTGTCGGAGGGATCTACTTTTATTTTTACTTCTCCGTCTTTTTCGTGTATTTCTTTTGGCTCTACAGGGTAGAATAGGTTTCTTATGAATTCTTCTAGGTCTTTTGAGTATTTGTATACGTGTATTTTTTTACCGAGTTTTCTTTTGACTTTGTTAATCATTGACCCGTTTTTTCCTATTGCTAGTCCTAAGTCTTCTGG
>JBMCFZ010000050.1:0-5111 GCA_048620055.1 archaeon
TCCTTTTTGTTTTGCTTCACTTTTCTCCATTATCTCTTCTTCAAGTGAATCTATTTTACTTTGTTTTTCCTGTTTCTCTTCTTTCAATTCTTCTTTTTCTTTTTCAAGTTTTTTAACATCGTGTTTTGATTCTGATATCTTTTTAAGTGTCTTTTCATATTTTTTCTTGGTACTATCAAGTTTTTTCTTAAGTATTGTAGCCTTGTGTTTCTTCTGTTCTTTTTTGAAATCTTGGTATTTCTGCGCTTCATTTTTCTCTTCTTTCAGCGCTTCCACTCTTCCCTGTCTTTCACTGTGAATTATTCCCGCTTCCCTTACCTTTTCAGCTACATCTTCTAATTTACTTAGTGATTTGTCTTTCTTCTTTTCGTATTCCGCTATTCCACTAATTTCCTCTATTACTTTTCTTCTTTCCTGCGGTGTTTTCTGTATGAATTCAGTTATGTCTCCCTGCATAATGATATTGTGACCGTCGGGCATGATGTTCATCGCTGAAAGTAGATCAGTGATTTTTTGATTTGTAGTTCTTGTTCCATTTATTCTGAATACTGAGGATCCGTCGTCAGTTATTTCTCTTTTTACTTCGTGTTTTTCTCCTCCGTAATCTCTTAGTGTTAGTTTTACTTCTGCAGTATCTTTGTTTGAGTCTTTCTTCACTAGATCTGTTAATACATTAGCTCTTAAGTTACTCATCTTGTTAGTTCCTATTGCAAAAGCTACCGCGTCTATTATATTTGATTTTCCAGATCCATTTGGACCCACTATTGATGTGAATCCTTCAGATAATGGGATCGTGGCTTTTTTAAAGCTCTTGAAGTTATCCATTTCTATTTTTTCTATTTTTGCTTTGGCTCTAACTTCTTCTTTGTTTTCTGCAGTATCTTTGTTTGTCATTCGGTCACCGTTTGCAATGAATTTTGTCATTGCCTTTGTTGACTATTATAAGGAGTAGAAGCATTTTAAATCTTTTCTTTGATGGCCTAATAAAAAAATAAAAAAATAAGTTATAAGGAGGTTGGGTTTTTCTCCCTTCCTCCTTGACGTATCGTGGTTTTGAATGCTAAAGTCCGTACTCTTCGTCCGTTTTTCCTCTTTCTTTTTCCCCTAGCATCTCTTTCTCTATTCCTACTCTGTAATCATCTGACATATTTTTAACCCCCAGCTTTTGTCGCTGGTTTTTCGTTCACTATGTCCCTTGGGTGATTCCCCATAGCTTTTCATGCATTACTTGTGCACTACATCTGTGTATCGGGGGTTCATGCCTAAATACAACGTTAGTTGTTAATTACTCGGTGGTTTAAATATTTTTAGGGTTTCAGAGAACCATGAAAAGAATGAAAGGACATATAGAAATATAGGAAGTGTATATGAAAACATTTAAATATCAGAATTGATTCGTTATTATTCGATAGATTAATAGATACTTGAGGACAAAATATAAAACGAGGGGATAAAAATATGAGGATAAATAGATTGTTTCAAATCATTATTTTAGTCACAGCTCTATCTTTAGTAATGGGAATTGGGCTAGCAGCTGAAAATATAAGCACTTGTACAGAATTACAGAACATGTCTCTTGATGGGGATTACGAATTGACACAAAATATAAGCTGTGAAGAAATAGATAATTTCAACCCAATAGGATATAAAGATAATCCTTTTACTGGTTCTCTGGATGGGCAAGGATATGTAATTAGTGATTTATACATAAATAGAAGCAATGAGGACTTTGTTGGTTTATTTGGATATTCCAAGGGAGTAATAGAAAACTTAGGTTTAGAAAATGTTAATATAACTGGAAACGATTACGTTGGAGGATTAGCAGGGTTATTAGAAGGGCCTAGTATGCTAAGTTCAGAAGTAATTGGAGATGTAAGTAAATCATTTGTTAAAGGAGAAATCACGGGAAAAAACCACGTAGGAGGTATTGTTGGATTATCTTATGGGGGATCAATAGTAGAAACATACTCAAGAACAGAAGCCATAGCTGAAGATAATGTAGGAGGAACAGCAGGAACAATCACACCTCATGTAACAATAAATCCCTCAATAACAGAATCATATTCAACTGGAACAGTGACGGGAGAAGAGAAGAACATTGGAGGCTTAGTGGGAAATGGAACATCTAAATTTGTTGTAAATTCTGTTTGGGATAATGAAACAAGTGGACAAGAAACATCACGAGGAGGAACGGGATTAAATACCGAAGAAATGCAGGACATAATGAGTTATGTTGAAAGAGAATGGAATATAGATTACATAACAGATGATAGAGACGAGGGATACCCTGTACTCCATTGGGAACACTCATCAGAATCACCAACGTGGTACATTTCAGGATATGAAGAACATAATATCACTTTGGATGTAAATGGATCTGGAAATATAATAAAAAATGGGGAAACTCTAGGGACACCACACACTGAAGAATTCCCAAGAGGATCCAAAATCACATTAACAGCTGAACCCTTAGAAGGAAATCAATTTGTGGAATGGACTAGCACCGAAGAAGGAATTCTAGGAACTTCAAAGAACATCACATACACAGTAAAACACGATGACGAAGAAATCTATGCTATTTTTGTTGAAGAACCAAATGTAAGTTTATCAACAAACAAAGAAATCTACGCTCCAGGAGAGATAGTTAATGTAACAATAACGAACGAAGGAGAGGAAACATTACTTCTTTCAAAGAAGGAACCAGCTTACCCAAATGAAATCTATAGAAATGAAGAAGGTACATGGGAAGATATAAAATTTTATCATCCTGAAACAGGTGAATTTGGGTTATGGATTTTGGTACATATTGATCCAGGAGAAACTTATGAATACGCATGGAACCAATCAGAATACTTCTCCGAAGATGGGGAATATACTGAGATTCAAGCAGAACCAGGAGAATATCAAGTAGAATGGTTTGATGAACACATTAACTTCACAATAGAAGAAATGGAAGACTATGTAGAAGTAACAACAGACAGTGAAAACTACACAAAGGGAGAAGAAGTACTAATTACCATAAAAAATAACTACACAGAAACAATAAGAGTATCGGGACAAAGTCCAGCAACTCCTGATAAAATTAAAGATACCAAAGGTGAAGAATTAACTTTCTACGATCCAGACTCCAAATTCATGCAAGTGCCATTAGAGTTAGAGCCAGAAGAAGAAACAAATTTCATTTGGGATCAGAAGCAATATTCGTCACCAGGAGAACAAGTAGAATCAGGAGAATACAGCGTAACATGGTACGGAGAAGAAGAAACATTTAACATACTAGAGGAAGAACTAGAGGAATATGAATTAAATATAACTGTGGAAGGAAATGGAACAACAGACCCAGAAGAAGGAACACACACTTACGAAGAAGGTGAAGAAGTAACAATAGAGGCAACTGCAGACGACGATTTTGAGTTCTTAGAGTGGACAGGAGACTACGAAGGAACGGAAGAAACAATAAATATAACAATGGATGGAAATAAATCAATAACAGCAAACTTTAAAGAAGAAGTAACACCTGTAATACCTACAGCTGCAACAGCATTAACAATAATATCTGTAACAGTGATATTTGCAGCGGGTTTGATATTTTACATCAAGAAAAAAGAAGGTTATTGAGGATACTACCTCCTCCATAACTCTTGTTTTTTATTTTTTTAACCCTAATTAACTTAGAGATATAGAGAAATTTGTTTAATTGACAGTCATTTAGTTCTTAAACATGGATAAAGAGATAGTTGAATGGTGTAAAGAGAATTTAGAGATCGATCCAGAGGAACTAATTGAACATATATACGAAGTGGTGGAAAAGGAGAGAGAACAAAGGAGACAAAAAGGTAATGGAAGTAAGAAAAGAGATGAAGATGATTACTTTATAAGTAAATGAAAATAATTTGCAATTCCTTTAGTAATTTCCTTGCTGTTTCTATTGAAGAAAATTGATAAAAAGAACTAGAATAAAAATAAACTAACTAAACTAACAATTAGTACTATTAATATCTAAAAGAAAATATATAGAGGGAATAAATTAAAAGAGGTTGAAAAACATATGAATCTAGATTTAAATGGAAGAAAAAAGTTGTTGCTCACCGCTATTTTGATTGCTTTTACCGGAACTTTAATGCTTCAAGCTTCTTTAACATCTTCAAATCCAGGACAGGTATCTTCAAATCAAGCCATAACACATGTAGAGGAAAAAATATCTCTATCTCCTGAATTAAATGCAGAAGAACAAGAATGGAGAGAAAAACTATTTAGCGATTCTGATAGAGAAAGAGTAATAGTTAGACTTGAGGAAGATTCTGGAGAAGAAATGAGAACTCAGGCAATTAATACTTTGGATGCTGAAAGCATTAGGCATACTTTTTCCTCTTTCAATGGGTTCTCAGCAACTATAAATGAAGAAGAATTCGATAGGCTTAAAGAAAACCCTGATATTGAAAGTATAAGAAGAGTAGGAGTAAAAAAATTATTTTTACAAGATTCTACGGAGATAGTTAATGCTATATCCACCTGGAATATTCAAGATGCTGAAGGAAGAGATTTAACAGGGAAAGGAAAATCAGCATGTGTGATAGATACCGGTGTAGATTATACTCACCCAGATTTAGGAGGATGTACTGAAGAAGAATTCCTGAATGGAAATTGTGAAAAAGTAATAGATGGATACGATATAGTTGAAGATGAGAAAAATCAAACAGATGAAGATGGTCATGGAACTCACGCTGCGGGCATAGTTGCTGCAAATGGCAGCAACATAAAAGGAGTAGCTCCTGAAGCCAATATAGTGGCAATTGATGCATATAATGAAACATTAAATGGCTTTAATGATGATGATTTGATAAGTGCGATAGAATGGTGTGCTAATAACGCCTCAAATTTAAATATTTCAGTAATAAGTATGAGCTTAGGAGGAGGATTATACAATGACTATTGTGATAATGAATCTTTGCCAGAGCAATTTGTTCCTTCAATAAATAATGCAGTAGGAAAAAATATTACTGTATCTGTAGTCACTGGTAATGATAATAATAAAACACATATTTCTTCTCCAGCTTGTATAGAGAATGCTACAAGAGTTGGGGCAACAAATAAAGATGACACTATAGCTG
>JBMCFZ010000051.1:0-5087 GCA_048620055.1 archaeon
GTACTAAATAGTTTTTCTCTCTACCCATTACATAGATATCTGCTGCTGAATGGCTCGCAGGAGACCTTGTTGCGAGTAACCCATTTTCTTCAAATATTTTTTTCGATCTATATTCAAATTGATATCCTCTTTTGTAATTGCTCGCCATTGAATCACGTTTTCCATTTTAATTATTAATTAACCATCTTTAAATGACCGGTGTATTCGTTTAATTCCATTTCTTTCCATGGTCCTATTCCTAGAGCTGTTTTTGTACCTGGTTTAAGCTCTGTTTTCCCAGCATCTTTTATTAATTTCTTTGGATACGTATTGGGTGTTTCTCTTTTCATTCTTAACAGTTCTTCTTCGTCTTCCACCCATAGTATTACTTTTTTACCGCCTTCTCCTATCCATTTCTTGGTTTTCTTCGGGTATCTTCTTTCAGATTCTCTGTATGTTTCTAATGATGCGTGACAGGCCTGTGCGGCTAGTTTCCCTTTGCTTAAACTTAAGTCTTTCCTGATCAAAATCACTTGTTTATACATACGTAGAGTAAGGTATCCTATGTTTTTATCTTTTTTGAAAATTTATTGGGATAGGAATTTATTTTTCGATGAACCTAAAATTAATATGGATAAAGAAATAGAGGAATTATCCAGAAAACTTGAAAAAGAAAGAAGTTTTCTCGAGGAAAAAGCAAGTGAATTAGTGGATGAGAAAGAACTTTCCATTGAAGTGGAAGAAGAAGATCTAAACTTATCAATAGCAGGGGTAGATGGAGGGATATGCAGAAAGAAATTAAGAGGCATAGAATTAGTTATAACCAGATCATGCTTAGTTGAAATGACTTATAGGGAAAATAAACTCAAAGAATATCTCTACTATCCGAATCCAAATCCGGATCCAACTCTACACAACTACGAGTTAGAAGATAATAATACAAAGAAACCTCATTTACTCAGAATGAATGAAGAGATAACAACTGCTTTAGAATACATCGAGACGGAACCTAAAGCAGATGTCCTTATTTTAGACGGATCGATAATTCCCAATCCCCACAGTAAACCGAAAAATAACTCTGAAGAAAGAGAGGACTACGAATTAGTGGTAAGTAAATATGAAAAGTTATTCAAAAAATCTTCCGATAAAGGAATTCAATTAATTGGAGCAATAGAAGACAGTAAGTCAAGAAAAATTTCTAAAAAGAAAGGAATAGATTCCTTGGACAATTTACTACTCTATCATATTCTAAGGAAAAATCAAAGGACATCTGAATTCAATTACTCTGACCAGCCTGGAGAACACCCGGTTCTAACCGATTTTTCAAGAGAAATAAGGAATAAAATAAAATTCATGTATCTTAAACCGGTTGAAGGAGATACTCCTTTACGAATAGAGTACTTAGATGGTCAAATGAGTCCGGATAAAATAGCTTCAGCTTTCCAAGAGATTTCAAAAGTATCTAATAATTACAGTTACCCTATCCCATTGATAGAAGCGGACCTACATGCAAAACTCACTGAAAAAGAAACTGATTTAATAATTCAGAGAATAAAAAATCAAGCGGGAGAAAACCCCGCATTGAAGGAAAAAAGAAGGAATGTAAGACCATTCCATTAAAAACATCAATACCTAAAATATGTTTAAAGGTGAAAAAATGACACTCGGCAAAATAATAGCGACCAAGGAAACTCCAACACCAACGGAAATTCACTTCGTAACCAGTGAAGATAAAGTAGATAAAAATCAGTACGTAGAATTCCAATCTCCTCAAGGAAGAGTAATAGGGATGGTTAAAGATCTACATAAAACAAATAGGTATTTCGATTCTCCTGAATCCATCACTCAAATAGAGAAAACAGGTATAGAGGTAACTGATAAGTTTCCCACTCAAGAATGGGAACATACAGTTGGAGAAGTAAAAACACTTGGTGTTTACAACGATAAATTAATTGAAAGACCTACAAAACCTTCGGCTCCAGGTACAGAAGTAAAAGAACCGAATTCCGATGAATTAAGAGATTTCCTAGGTTTTAAAGAAAATGGTTTAGAGATAGGGGAACTTCAACACCATGGAATTCCCAGTAAATTAAGTTTAACAGATTTATTCCAAAAACATCTTGCTGTATTAGCTCAAACGGGGGCTGGAAAAACATACACGGTTTCAGTATTAATAGAAGAACTTTTAGAGAGACAATCTGAAGAGGGGAGAGTAGGTTCTCTCGTAATAGATGTTCATGGGGAATATAAGAGCTTTGCAGAATCGAATAGGTACAGAGATAAAGTTGAAGTCATAACGGGAAAAGAATTTAAAATACCTGTAGATTCATTAAACGCCTCTGAATTCAAATCATTCATTCCAGGTATGAGAAGACCACAGGAAAGAGAGCTTTCATCAGTTATAGATAAATTAAGAGCTAGAGAAGAACCTTACGGGATAAAAGACATAAAAGAAGCTGTTTACAAAGATAAAGAAATGCATGAAGAAACGCAAAGAGCATTGCTAAGATGGTTGGATAATCTAAGTAGGGATTTATTCGCTAAAACAGGGTCAAATGTTGAAAACCTAGTCAAATCAGGACAATT
The DNA here is from genome assembly GCA_048620055.1 of archaeon. GTDB lineage: Archaea > B1Sed10-29 > B1Sed10-29 > B1Sed10-29 > B1Sed10-29 > B1Sed10-29. The sequence continues at coordinate 2,566 of JBMCFZ010000051.1, forward strand.
AACGATACTCGATTTAAGTGATTTAATAGATTCAAAGGAAAGAGGCATGATAACAGCGTATCTTTCCAGAAGATTATTTAACAGTAGGAGAAATAAAAAAGTACCTCCATTTGTTCTATTTGTCGAAGAAGCACATAATTTTGCTACAGAAGGGGATCTAGCTGAAAATATCATTGCTAAAGGGATAATTGAAACAATAGCAAGAGAAGGAAGAAAATTCGGAGCATCATTATGCTTAATTAGTCAAAGGCCAATGAGATTATCTACTACTGCTTTAAGCCAATGTAATACTCAAATAATAATGAGAATAACTAATCCTCATGACTTGGATCATATAAGTAAAACTAGTGAAGGTATCGATGAATCTTCGAGAGATTCAATAACTACTTTAAGAGTTGGAGAAGCACTATTGGTAGGTGAAGCTGTAAGCCATCCTGTTTTCATTAAAGTCAGAGAGAGAAAATCCAGTGAAGCAGAATTAGGAGAAAGTCTTGAAGAACAAGCGAAGAAGTATGAGGAAGAGGAAAAGAAAAAAGAAGAGGATGCAGAGGCATTCATGTAAATTTAATATCTTGAACACTTCTTACTTAAACCTTTATAAAGGAAGGGAATAAGAAATATTAATAACTGTTTTTAAATAGGTGATAAAATGGCAGATGAAATAGAATACAAAATAGTTAACTTAGTAGCTTCAGCTGATTTGAAGAAAGAACTAGATCTATATGGAATAGCAATGGAAGTAGATAACGTTGAATACGAGCCAGAACAATTCCCAGGAGCTATTCTAAAATTAAAAGATATTGGAACAACTTTATTATTATTTAAGACAGGTAGAATTATTTGTACCGGAGGAGAAGAAGAGAAAGACGTTAAGAACTCAATGAAAAAAGTAAGTGAACTAATAAAAGATTATACAAGGGAATAAGTTTTTACTTTTTCTTATTCCTCTCTCGCTTCTATTAAAATCGAAAAAGGTGATAATGTGTTAACAAGATATGAAAGAACAAGAGTCATATCCGCAAGAGCTCTTCAAGTTTCCATGGGGGCTCCGATATTAGTGGATACAAATCAAGAAAGGTCAATAGATATAGCTAGAGAAGAATTTGAAGCAGGAGCACTGCCTATCTCAGTAATTAGAAAATATCCTAATGGGGATGAAGAGATAGTCAGAGCGTAGATTTAAGATATTTAAAGAGGTGGATTAATGGGTAAGCAAAGGACTAGAGTAATAAAAAAACAGGCTCAGAGAATATATTATAAAGTTCCAGATGAATTTTCAACTGACTTTAAAAAGAATAAAGAAGCATTAAAGAAATTTGAACTACCTTTGAGTAAAGTAAATAGAAATGTAATGGCTGGTTATTTAACTAACTTAGTTAGAGAGAAGAAGAAAGAAAATTGATTTTTCAAATACTTTCAACCATCACCGTACTAGGTTCATTTTCTTCTTTATTTCTAGTTAATTTATAGAATCCTTGAGATGCAGCTTCCTTCATTTTGGGTTCATGAGTTATTATGAATATTTGATCAACTATTTTTGGAAGGTAATTATGTATTGCTTTTGCTAGATCTTCAACAGCCGTTTCATCTAAATTATGTGTTGGCTCATCAAGTATTAGCCAGGATAGTTCTCCGGTTAGAACTAGTGCGAGAGCTATTCTCAAACAAAGACTTGCCGTGCTTCTTTCCCCTCCAGATGTTACTCCTTCTACGTTTACCCATTCTCCATTTCTTTCCTTCACTTGCAGTATATAATCTCCACCGTCTTTTACTCCTATTCTTAAGCTTTTGTAGTTCCTGTAAGGATATATCTTTTTCCATATGGTGTCCAACGCGTTATTGGTTTCTTCCGTGAATTCTTCTCTTAATTTCATCTGTATATTCTTCAAAGAATGCTGTAAATTGTTGAAACTTGTTACTTGTTGCTCTATGTAATTTGCTTCTTTCTTCGCTTTCTCTGTTTTTTCCTTCTTTTTCTCCAGTTCCTTTAGTCTTTCTTCTTTTTCCCTTCTAACTACCTTACTATTTTTTATTTTCTCTTCAAGCAGATTTATCTTGCTCTCTATTTTCTTTATATCTTCGTATAAATTCTTCATTTCCTCTTCATCGTATTTCAGAGATTCTTTCTTCTTTTTAAGTTCTTTTAGTTCTTTCTCTTTATTTTTCTTTTCTTTCAATTTCTCTAAGTATTTTAATTTTTCTTCCTCTATTTCTATTTCTTCTTTTATTTTCTCCTCATCCTCCTCTATCTTTATATTTTCTTTATTTTTCTCTAATTTCTCCTTTCTTTTTTTATTAGTGTCTATCTTATTTTGTATCTGTTTTAACTCTTCTTTTATCCATTTTATCTCTTTGAGTTTCTCTTTTTCCTTCTTAATTTTCTTTCTCTTTTTTTCTTTTTTCTCTATCTTACTAATCGTTTCCTTTTTTTGTTCTTCTCTTTTCTTTATTTGTTTCTTTTTCTCTTCAACTTCTTTTTCCTTATCTTCTATTACTTCCTCTTTTTTTCCTCCCGTTAAATC
>JBMCFZ010000052.1:0-5073 GCA_048620055.1 archaeon
TACAATAGAAGTGCTGATGAAGTGGCTAAAGACCTTCTTGGCAGTTTAATGATTAGAAAAATGAAGGGCAAATTAGTTTCCGGTCTTGTGGTTGAAACGGAAGCTTATTTCGATGAAAATGATCCTGCTTCTCGAGCTGCTCAGAATGGAAGAACTAAGATGACTGAGGTTATGTGGAGTGGGCCTGGAACAGTTTTTGTTTACATGGTTCACGGTCACTGGATGTTGAATGTTGTTACAGGTGAAAATAATAAACCTAGTGCGGTTCTCTTCAGGGCTCTGAAGCCAATGAATGGAATTGATTTCATGAGGGGTAAAAGAGAGAAAGAAAATATTAAGGAACTTTGTTCTGGTCCTGGTAAATTAACTCAGGCCCTCGATATTGATAAATCATTCAACGGGAAAAATATCTGTGATTCTAAAGATTTATCCTTAATTGATTATGGATTTAAAGACTTTAAGATAGGTAGAAGTAAAAGAATTGGTGTTTCCAAGGATTTAGATGAGCCTATGAGGTTTTACATTGATAAAAATAAATTTACTTCTCGGTAAATTTTTATATTTCTAATGAATCCATTTCTCTTTGTTTATTCCATCTTTGATCAGTTTACCGTCTTTCATTTCTATTAATCTATCGCCTTTTTCTATGTATTCTGCATCATGTGTTACTATTAAGAAAGACGTATTTTTTTCTTCATTCATCTTCCTCATGTACTTCATTACTTTTTCTCCCGTCTTACTGTCTAGTTCCCCTGTTGGTTCATCAGCTAAAACTATATCTGGATCATTTATCATTGCTCTTGCCACTGTTACTCTTTGTATTTCTCCTCCAGATAATTGTGTTGGTTTATGGTTTATTCTTTTCCCTAATCCTGTTTCTTTTAGTAATTTCCTTGCTTTTAACCTGTCTTTTTTGGTTATTCCTATTGGTTGTAGTGGAACTAGAACATTTTCTAGTGCTGTTAAACTTTTATTTAAGTTATAGGTTTGGAATACGAATCCTACTTTTTTCCTTCTAAACATTGAAAGCTGATAGTCATTGAATTTGTTGAGTTCCTTACCTTTGTACAGTACTTTTCCTTTTGTAGGTCTTGATAGAGCTCCTAATAGATCAAGTAATGTGGTTTTCCCTGATCCGCTTGGACCTACTATGTATGTGAAGTTCCCTTCTTCTAGCTTTATATTTATCCCTCTGAGGGCTTTTACTACAGTTTCCCCCATTTTATAGTATTTATGCAGGTTTTTTCCTTCTAACATTTTTTATCACTTCGTTCTTATTGCATCTACTGGGTCTAGTTTAGCCGCTTTCCAAGCTGGATAGGCTCCTCCTATTAATCCAAGTATTATTGATAGCGAGATCGCTATAATTATTAACTGTGGTGTTACCACTATTGGGAATGATAGTGCTGTTCTTTCCATCATTATTGCTGTCCCTATTCCTAGTATTGTTCCTATTAGTCCTCCTATTATTCCCAGGAGAATTGATTCCGTGGTTATTAATTTCATTATGTCCTTTTTCGTCCATCCCATTGCTTTTAGAACTCCAAATTCTCTTGTCCTTTCCATCACACTCATTAACATAGTGTTGAGTATTCCTATTGCTCCTACTATTACAGCTATGAGAGAAATCACTATGAAGAAGGATCTTATCTGTGCTGTTATATCTCCAATTTCATCCTCATATTCCGTCATTGATTTTGCTTCCACATCTTCTATTCTGAATTCTATTTTTTCAGCCACTTCGTTTGTTATTCCTGGATCTTCGACTCCTACGTAGAAGGTCATTGTTTTATCCGAATCTATTCCTGTCATGTCTCTTGCTGTTTCTATTGGCATTACATACATCATGTCTAGGAAAGTTGCTCCTGTTTCATATATTCCTATTACTGTGAAACTTTCTCCGTCTATCTTTATTCTGCTTCCCGTGGTTTTTTCATATTCATCCGCTACGGTTTTTGAAATTAGGATATTATCTCCCGTATTACTGTCCAAATAGATACCCCTTTCCAAATTATCTTTGAATGGTGCTCCCCTTGCTCTTTCCATTTCTTGATTTGGATCTATTCCGTATATATTTCCTCTGAGCATTGGCCCCATTATTGGTTCTGGTTCTTCACCGTCTATAGTTGTTATCATTCCCTCTATTATAGGGGAAGCTACTGTTACTCCTGATATTGCTTCTATCTCATTTTTTAGTTCCATATCTAAGCGGGAGTTTAATTCAAAGGTATCTTCTTCCATAACTACTACTCCTGTCATATCTTCGAAGCTTTCCTCTATGCTCTGTGTTATTCCCGCACTTATCGATACTAATGAGATTAATCCAATTATAGCTATTGATAAACCTACTATTGCTAGGGCTGACCTTGTTTTATTTTGAAAAATGTTTTTAAGAGCTATTTTATACATTTATCTCCCTGATTTGGTTTTGTAATAAGTTTTATTTGTAGAGGAGAAAGTGAATTTATTTCTATATGTCTATCTCTTCGTCTTCTTTACTCTTCTTAATTTTTCTGTGAATTAAATACACTGCTGCTAGTATGATTACGGTTCCTATTATGTAATTAATGTAGCTTTTTTTCTCTGGTTCTATATATACTTCTCCGGTGAATGTTTCGGTGTATTCTTCTCCTAGTGCATTTTGATAGGTTACTTCGTAGATTAATTCATGTTTTCCTGGTTCTTTGAATGTTAGATCCATTATAGCTGTTCCCATTCCTCCATCATCATCTATTGTTCCTATGTGTGCTGTTTTTACTCCTTCATATTCTCCCTCTTTTACTTCTAGTTTTGTTGCTTTCGCTTCTCCTCTACCTATATTTTCCAGTTGTATTGATATTGCTGTTTTTTCTCCCGCTCTTGGGTCGTCTCCTGTGGTTGAAAGTCCAGCTTCCATTAATTTTGGATCTCCTTCAACTGTCACTGTGAATTTATTGGTTTCTGGTTCTCCCCCTCCTTCTACCGTGGCTATTGCAGGGTATATCTTGTTATCGGCGGAGATGCTTGTTTTACCTGTGAATTCAACCTTTCGGGTTTCACCTGGTTGCAGGTAATCGATTGTTTTGTACTGTCTTTTCCAGTTTATTGCTTCTTCTGGGTTTTCTATTTGTTGTCCTTCCATCGTTGTTTGTTGTGATATTTCTCTTAAATCTAATGATGCTTTTAGTAAGTTAGATGGCATGTTGCCTATGTTTTTCACTGTTAACTCTGTTTTAAATTCTTCTCCAGGCTTCACCGGTTCTTCTTGATCTATATCTATTATTTCTATTCTAGTTTCATCTGATACTTCTACTCTGGCTTCTCTAGTTATCTTTGCAGTTTTATTATCTTCATCTGACCCTATATCTGTGTATTCAACGTGTATGGGTACAGTGTAGACTCCCGGAGTGGTGTCTTCTTTAACATTGAATTTGTAACTAGTGGTAAAAACGTCATCTGGGTTCATTCTAGTGATGTGGAATTCTTCTCTAATTGCTTCAAGCTGCGGTGGTTCTTCCGCTCTGAATGTCATGTTTCTGTAAGTAGCAGTTCCAGTGTGTTTGAAATCTACCTGCAATATTATACTTTTAAATCCTACTTCAGGATCCGTTGGTAGGGTTGAGTATTCTTCTATCCATAGCTCTCTTTCGGTTCCATCAATAACTCTGCCTCTTCTATAAGAAGATAAAGCTGTTGTTGCGGCTAAGAAAAAGATTATGGGTATTATTAACAGTAATTTTTTCTTAATTTTTATCACCATTTTATTTTCAATTAATATATTAGCATACGCTAACATATAAAAATAGGTTTATCATTTGTTTTTAAGAAATAATTTCTTTTTTACTCTATCGGTTTTCTTGGTTCCCAAGCTGCTTTTTGTCTCTCTCTGAAGGATAAAATTAATCCAAATAAGAAAGTCAGTGTTAAAGTGGTTCCCATCACAGGTATAATTGGTGATTTATCTATTGTGAGAGCGGTGAACAATAAAGAAGCACTTGTTAACATCCCCAGGATTATTTGAGTTCCAATACTTTGCATTATCTTATCAGGATCTTCTATTTGAGCGTTTATATCTATTTCTCCTCTTTTTAATTGGTCCGCTATGTTATCTATTTTTTGAGGTGTTTTCGTAGCTACATATAGGTTTTTCTCTAGATCCATCATGCTTTCCTTTAATTTTCTTTCAACTTGTTCTCTTTCTATTCCTTTTCTCTTTATGTATTTCTTAGTGGATTTTATGAAGTTAAATTTAGGATCCAGTTTCCTACATTCTCCTTCTATTATGACGGCCATTCTTATTAACATAGCTAAGTGTTCAGGTATTCTGAAAGGATATTTGTACATTACTTGTTGTGCTGATTGAAGTATTTCTTCTGCTCTCCATTCTTCTCTTTCTTCCGTTAATTGTTTCATTTCTTTTTGGGCTATTTTCTCCAGAACATCTATTCTTACTCCTGGTTTAAGTGTTCCTAGAGCTATTAGTGATCTTATTATCCCTCTTGTGTCTTTTCGTGCCAATGCTAAGTATAGTCTAGTTATTTTTTGTTTTACTTCGTAAGTTATTTCTCCTGACATTCCGAAGTCGTAGATTACTATCTCTCCTTTTTCAGTGACTGCTATATTACCGGGATGTGGATCCGCTTGAAATGCTCCGTCTTTTATGACCATTTGTAGATAAGCATTTATGATGTTATCGGCGATTTTCCTCGGACTTACATTCATCTCTTTTATCTCCTCAGATTCTTTTATTTTTGTTCCTGGTATGTAGTCCATCGTAAGTACTTTTTGAGTTGTATGACTCCACTTGACTTGCGGTATCTTTATTTTCTTGTTTCCTTCGAAGTTTTCACGTATTTTCTCCATGTATTTAGCTTCTCTTTTGTAATTCATTTCTTGTTTCAGAACTCTCCCAAATTCATTTATAATGTTCTCAGTGGAGTAGGATCTTGCAGGTCCTATAAGTTTTTTCACAAAGGGCATGAAGTTTCTAACTATTGATAAATCAGCTTCTATGAGTTTTCCAATGTTTGGTCTATTTACTTTTACTGCTACTTCTTCTCCGTTTATTTTTGCCCTATATACTTGCCCTAAACT
>JBMCFZ010000053.1:0-5009 GCA_048620055.1 archaeon
CAGCTGACGAATACGTCGAGAACAAAATAGAGAAATTCAAGAACTACGAAGAGGAACAAAAAAGAAAAATCGAAAGGAAAAAAAGAAACAACAAAGGAAAAATAAATCTCGACGACGTAGAAGGAGCATTTGAAGTAGATCAACAGTTCTCCCCGGATTGTCCCGACGGAACATGTAAAATCTGAAACCAAAATCAATGAATAAGATTCCCGAGAGGAAGGCTCACCCACCCTCTCTTTTTCTCTTTTTTCAAAAACCTTTTTATTGTCTTCCTTCCAAATTTAAAACATGGAAAAAAATAACTCTTTTGAAGAGGAAGAAAATAAAATATATACAGGTAAAGGAGATCAGGGGAAAACAGAAATAGCTCCAGGTAAAAAAATAAGTAAAGAAGATCCACTAGTGAAAACCTGGGGGATACTAGATCAATTAGAAGCACAAATAGGACACCTATCAGCAATAACAGAGAATCCAAAAATAATAGAGGAACTTAGAACAATACAAACAAATCTACACATAATAATGGCTCAAATAACGGGTAAATCAGAGCCAAAGATAAAAAAAGAACAAACAGAATTGCTCGAAGAAAAAATAGATGAATACACTGAAAAACTACCTGAATTAAAAAGATTCATCTACACATCAGGAGCACAAGAAGCGACCTATGCACAAGTAGCTAGAACCACAGCTAGAAAAGCGGAGAGAAAAATAGTGGAATTGGATAAAAAGAAAGGGCTCTCGGAAGAAATAAAACAATACTTGAATAGATTAAGTGACTACTTATTTACAGTGGGAAGATACCTGAACTACGATCAAGGTATCGGAGACGAATACGTAGAATACGATTAACTCAAACTAATTTAAAAGTGAGTAAAATGAAGAAATGTCTATTCTGTCGAATAATAAACGGTGAAAAACCAAGCCATAAAGTCCACGAAGATGAAGATACCTACGCTTTCCTAGATATAAATCCCAGAAACAAGGGACACACTTTAGTGGTTCCAAAGAAACATAGAGAAACATTTCTGGATTTAGAGAAAAAAGAAATAAACAGTTTATTTCAATCAGTGCAGAAAGTAGCTAAAGCAGTGAAAAAAGCAACAGATGCAGAAGGATTCAACATAATACAAAATAACAAAAGAGCAGCTGGACAGATAATTGACCATGTTCACGTTCACATAATACCTAGACACAGTGAAGATAACGTAGAATTAAAATCAAGCTACGAACCGAAGGAAGGAGAATTTAAAGAGATAAAAGAAAAAATAGAAGAAGAACTCTAAGCTCCTAATTCTCAGATAAATTTGAAATAACTTTAAGGGCCTGTAGATCAGTGGAAGATCGTTTCCTTCGCAAGGAAAAGGCCGTGGGTTCAAATCCCACCAGGTCCATGTAAAATAATTTATCAGGATTTATTTCTTAATTTCTCCTGTTTCCATGTACCATAGGAATAAATCCAGTTTACCTGGCATCAAATCAATCTCTTCGGAGAATTTATTGAATTTTTTCTCAATATCTAAGTATCTCTTCTCGGTAAGTGTCTTAGGAATCTCTATAAATTCATTTTTCTCCATACAGCGAAGTATATGTCTATCCAAAATAGCTAGATCTAAATAACCTACATTTCTAAGGAAATGGCTTCCTTCTTTGTATCCGATTCCTTTTACATTGTCCACAATCCATTCTCTTTTTTCAAAAGAATCATTTAAAGAAGTCAATTTATCCTTCAAGTTATCTTTATATCTTTGAGCTAGAGAGATATACTCAGCTCTACGATTGTAGAACCGGTAACCTTGATCCTTTAGAACATCTCTAATCTCAGATTCACTGAAATCTTGAAATCCTTTTCTATTCTTCATGTAATTCTGAATTTTTATGCCCATATCGGCCGATGAATTAGCTGTAAGTATACAGAAACACAGTTCATCGAACCAATCCTCATTACCTCTTTTTTTTAATTCCTTGAACTCCTTTATCCTTTTATTTATTTCTTCATGTACCTCGGAGTCTTTTAATCCTCTTATCTGTTCCTTCAATTTTTCCTTACAATTCAATTGATTCACCTTTTACCGAACCGGTATTATTTTTAAGCCTCGTGAATTAATAATTAACATGTCAATATTACTCAAAAACTGTAACTACGTTGTAACTCAAAACAAAGATAGAGAAGTACTTAGAAATGTAGATATAGGTATAGAGAATAACAAAATAAAGGAAATATCTTCTGAAACAAAGGATAGTTACGAAGAGGAAATAGATTGTTCTAACAAAGTTGTTTTACCTGGAATGGTAAATACACATACTCATGCAGGAATGTCCATAATGAGAGGTTATTCCGATGATAAGGAACTTTTCCCTTGGTTGGAGGACATGTGGGAACTTGAAAATCAATTGACCTCGAAAGAAGTGAAGATTGGAACAGCTCTATCAATACTTGAGATGCTTAAAACAGGTACAACCGGTTTCTTAGATATGTACTTTGCTCTCGATGAAGTCCCTGAATTAATAGAAAGATCGGGGATAAGAGGATACATAGGTTGGGCTGTTTTTGATCCCGATAAAACCACCCAGAAAGGAGACCCTATAGATAATGCTGAGAGATTCATAAAGAAACATAAAGATAAGGAACTGGTTTACCCTCACATAGCTCCTCACGCTGTCTACACTTGTGGAGATGAACAATACATTAAATCGAAGGAAATAGCTGATGAGCACGGTGTTTTACTACATACTCATGCAGCTGAAACCAGAAAAGAAGTATCAGACTGTAGAAAAGAGAATGGAAAGAGAGTTATAGAGTACTTAAACTCACTAAATGTCTTAGATGATAGCACCGTTTTAGCTCATGTTGGATGGATCACTAAAAAGGAAGCGAAAATAATTGGTGATAATGGTTCAATGGTTTCTCATTGTCCAGTATCTAACATGAAACTCGCCACGGGTGGAGTTTCTCCTTTACCTGAATTTAAAGAGTACGGTGTTCCTGTTTCCATAGGTTCAGATGGCGCGGTTTCGAATAATTCCTTGAATTTATTTGAATCTGGAAAAGTAACTGCTTTACTCCAAAAACATTCTCGTTGGAACGCTTCATTATCTTCAGCTCAAGAAATTCTCGATATTTTGACTCTGTCACCCGGTAGTTTTTTGAAGGAAGGTACTGGAAAGTTGGTTCCTGGAGCTACTGCGGACTTGATCACAATCGACTTAAATAGACCGGGTAATCGACCTGTGTATAATGTGGTGTCTAACTTAGTATACTCCACTTCCCTATCCACACCCATTTGTGATTCTTTGATAAACGGCAAAATTGTAGTTAGGGATGGAGAGGTAAAAACTTTGAATGAAGAGAAGATAATAAGTAAAGCTTCAAATATTTCCGAGAAATTAGTTGGAGAATTATAACTAGCTGGTTTTCCAGGTTCCTTATTTTTTAATTAGATTTTTCCAAGTATTTCATCTATTTTCTTTTCTTTTAGGCCAGCTTTTTTCGCTTGTTCCTTCACTTCTTTCTTTATCTTTCTTTCAGGTAATCCTTTTTCTTTGAGTTTCTTGATTATGAATTTTAATTTATCCTCTGCCTTGACTTTTTCCCCTTCAGTTTCTTCGGATTTCTCTTTAGTTTCTGTTATCTTTTTTTCCTGTTCCTCTTCCTCAGTTTTTTCTTTTTCTTGTGTTTCTTCTTCAGTTTCTTTCTCTTCTTCGTCTTCTATTTGATATGAGGACACTACTTTTTCTTCAGTCTTTTCAGTTTCTTCTTCCGATTCTTCCTTTCCGTGTATTTGTGTTCTGTGTATCTTCATTCCTTTTTCTGTTTCAAATTCTTTTCCACATACTGGGCAGATATTTTCTCCGGTTTCTTCTTTTGTTTCCTCTTTTTCTTTATCTCCTATTTTGTATGCTATCAGTGTCTTTGTTTTCTCTTTATTTTCTTCTAATTTTTTCATTAGAGCGCTTTTCTTCCTAACTTTTTCCTCTATTTTCTTCTCTTTTTCCTTTGGAGCTTTTCCTCTTGGTGTTTTTGGGGTGCTTGGGGGTGTTCCTATCATTCCTTTCTTTAAAGTTATTCCTAAGATCACTAATGCCGCGATTATCATTATTATTATAGTAACTATAGGAATAGTGGTTAGTAGTAATCCTGCTTTCTCCGCTTCTATGTTTTGGAAGTTCGCTATGATCTCTTTATCTTTGTCCATTGTGATTGTAGTTTCTTCTTCTTCCCCTATATGGTCTCCTGTCCAGTTTTTGAAGAAATATCCTTCTTCAGGTGTTGCTTCCATTGTTACTTCTTCACCTTCTTCGTAAGTGTGTGTTCCTTCTTCTGGGTCTGTTGTTCCGTTTCCTTCTATATTTATGGTTAGTTCAATTTCTGTTATGAGTTCTTCTATTTGGATTTGAATCTCTGGTTGTGTGAATTCTTGTTGTCTTGTGTCTCCTGTTACTGTGTATGTTAGGTCTTTTGTTTCTCCTGGTTCTAGCATTAAACTCCATTTTGCTATTAAACTACCTTCTATTATCTCATCTGGTTCAGGATTGAAATCCACATCTTCTTTTGTTTCAGCTATTACAGATGGAATTTCTTCAGTTATGTTTATTCTAGCTTTTTTATCCTCCTTATTTGTCGTTCTTATAGTGTATCGTGTTTCTTTTTCTTCCTTATGTATTTCTATGTATTTTCTTGCTTTCGTTTCTTCTACATCGGGTTCAGTTATTTCAACGGTTGTTTCTTCGTTGTATTGGAATTCTTCTGATCCTTCTAGTTCTATTTCTACTTGATATTCATCTGATTTTACGTTTTCGTAAGCTGGTGTGGCATTTATCTTTAGTGTTTCATTGGATTCCATTCCTACTGCTACGTAATCTTCGTGGCTTAGATTAAGATGTTTGTAATTTCCTGATTGTGTTGCTGTTATGTTTTCTACTATTCCTGTTGAATATCCTTCGTTTTTTATTTCTATTTCTATTGTTGCTGTTTCATTGTATTGGACTTCTATTCTTTCTGTAGTTAGTTC
>JBMCFZ010000054.1:0-4922 GCA_048620055.1 archaeon
TAACGGATATCCCTGGATTCATAGCTTGGGCACTAATAACAGGGTTTGTAGCTTATTGCTAATGCAAATACTTCTGAATGAGGTTGATTTGTAACAGATATATTGTAATCTGAGAGTTCATATGCTTTTTTAGGTACTTTTTCTCCTCCAACTATTATTAAAGCATTTTCTATTCCATTTATTTCTTTTTTAAGGTTTTGTATTCTTTCTCCGTACATGGTTAAATGGATTATTTCTCCTTTTTCAGAGAATTTTTCCACTTCTTTACCCCAATTTTTAGAGTAGCTTGTTTTGAAGGATCCTCCAAACCTATTTACAACATCTCTAACTGTCTCTAATAGTTTTTCATCTTTTTCCCCTGTTAATATAAATTCATCAGCTCCGAATGCTCTTGCTGCAAGGGCCACATGAGTAGAAATTCTTTTATCTCTTTCTCTTCTATGCCCCAATCTTAGAACTTTCAACATTTTATCAGTTCAATTATTCTCCTCGCGATTAAAATACCAAAGTAATTGTTAGGGTTTAAAGTATACTATGACTTACCACTTAGGCACTACAATTGTTCTTATAAAACGGAGAAATATAAATTAATAAGGAATTAATAAAAAGAGTGATTAAAAAAAGAAAGGAGAAAGTGATTAAGTAAAAAATTAATCAAGTTTGCTATAAGCCTCGGAATAGCCGCGGTTGTAGCAGCTTTGATATTAATCTTATTCACATGATTTCCATGGGCCGGTAGCTCAGTCTGGCAGAGCACCAGGCTTTTAAAAGACTATTAATGTCTTGAAGGTACCTGGTAGCCGCGGGTTCAAATCCCGTCCGGCCCGTTCCATTGTTCAACGACCTAACAAATTTAAATATAGAAAAAATAATTTAAGGTGGGATTAAAGGGAAGGTAGCTCAGCGGGAGAGCGCCGCCCTGAAGAGGCGGTTGTCCGGGGTTCAAATCCCCGTCTTCCCACTTCAAAACTTATCATTTAAAATATAACGGAGAGTTTTCAATGAATTTAGAGAGAAAAAGTAAAAAAATCGAAAGATTTCCTCTAAATATTTATTCTTTGGCTATTTTTTTCTCAACAGTTCTTCTAGTTTCCTCTCTCTCCGCTTCAGTTGTACAGGCGAGAGACCAATGTTTAGAGATTAATAATATTGAAAAACATGTTTCAGGGAATAATGTTCAATTAAGACCTCAGACATCAAATCAATGTAGTGATATGATTAGACAAGTGGAGTTAAAAGCGGGCTCCAATTCAACAGGCTACAAATCAATAGTAGTTGATTTCCCTCCTTATGAAACAAATACTTATGAATTTGAGTTCAAAATAAGTCAAAAGGAAATATTTGAGGTTTCTTTATTGTCCACTATTACAGGAGAAAATATAATAGAGCCACGTTACGTAGAGATTGAACCTAGACCTACTTTGGAGGGGGAGGATAGAAATGTTTTAATTAACTTCATTTTAAATAACATAGCCACAATAATAGGGATAATTATAATAACGATAATAGGGGTAATTTTAATAACACCTTTCATTCACAATCCTGAGAGATCTAATCCCTTCGAAGGTGAGATTACTCTTAAAGATCTTAAGAAAGAATGAAAAGCGCCGGTGGTCCAGTGGCTAAGAGTTTGCCTTAAACTACCATATGGTGGACTAGTAAACATTGGCCTTCCAAGCCAACGACCCGGGTTCGATTCCCGGTCGGCGCATTTATTTTAATTCATTATCTAAAATAGGAGATTAATAAACGTATTAATATGGATGTAAAATTAGATCCAAAGTTTAAACTATTTTTAATTTATTTCTTAGCTGTATTCTTATCTTATACATTAGTAAATTATCTGTGGGGATTTATTCGTCATAGAAGAGGAGAAGTAAATATAGGGGTATCCCTCGTATTTTCATTTTTCTTCAGTTTGATTCTAGTTGCATTTAACAGTAAATTGAAATGCAATGCAAAGATAAAGAAGAAATAATTTCTAAATTGAAAAACAAAGAAAAGGACAACTAAGTTAAAAGTTATATATCGGAAGAATCTAATGTATGTAAAAGCATTATTAGTTTATAGGTAATTAGGGGGTGAATAAATGAAAAATAAAACACTAATTATTGGAGTTGTTCTCTCTTTATCTCTAGCCTTAATGATTGGATGTATAGGCCCTTTTGCAGGTGAAGATATTGAAATTCCTGGAGAAGAAAACGGAGAAACAGGAGAATCAGGAGAATCAACTGGAACAGACACTTATGTAGGGACATGGACTGGAGAATCAATGGGAGAAGACTACGATGGAACCTTGGAACTTCAAGCTGATTTTGATGAAGGAACAATATCAGGTTGGTTCGACGGAGATGCTGCAGGAGATATCTCAGGATCTATTTCAGCAGGAGAAATATCAGCAGAAGGAGATGCAGGACTAGGAACGATAAGCTGGTCAGGAAGCTTCAGTGCTGGCGAATCAGAAATATCTGGTGAATGGGAATTGGCAGAAGGTCTGGGATCCGGAACATGGGAAGCAACAGAAGAAGGAACTGAAGAAACTGAGGATACAGAAGGAACTGAAGAAACTGAGGATACAGAAGGAACTGAGGAAGCATGGTGTGAATCAGGAACAGAATGGGAATTCACAGATTCTGTAGATGGAGAAGAAGCATCAATGACAATAGAAGGAATAGATGAATACGATGGAGAAGAGATGTGTAAAGCAACATATGACATAGTAGAGGATGGAGAAGAGTTTGTAATGAACTACTACTTCACAGAAGGAGAAGAAGAAGTCTGTTACGAAATGATTGACCCTGAAACAGGATCAGTACTTCAGGAAATGTGCCTTTAAACCATTTTTAAGCCTGCTAAGAAGCAGGCTCCTCTATTATTTATTTAATTAGAAGTTAATTTCGTTCTTTCGGAGTAAGAAATATTAACAAATAAATTCATATTTATTAAGATGATAAAATATGTCAAGACCTAAATGGGTTAAAAGAATAGCAGAAGAAAGAATAAAAAAATTATTTGAGGAAGCAGAAGCACAATTCAGGAAACATCCGAAAAGATCAGATAGATACACGGAACTAGCTCTTAAAATATCAGAGAGATACAATAAAACAATGTCTAAAAACCTTAAAAAGAAATTCTGTCCTTCTTGCCACTGTTATTGGGTCCTAGGAGAAACGGTGAAAGTAAGAGCGGATTCAAGGAACAACAGAGTAATCTATAAATGCTTGAAGTGTGGGGGAAAAAGAACCTATGGCTACAGTGAAGAAAAACAAAATAAAAGTAACTAATAAATCTATCAATATTAAGGGTTATAAATAAGAAGCACACAAAAAATTCATACACATCCTGAAATCAGAATTCTCTAAAGAACAGAGAAACCTAGAAAAAAGTACTAAAGGTGATAAAATGGTTAACATACGAGAAGTAAAAGCATCTAAACTTATAAATAGAATAGCAGAAAAACTGAAAAAAGAAGGTAAAGTAGAGAAGCCGAAATGGGCAGAACACATCAAAACAGGACGACATGCGGAGAGAAGACCATCTGAAAAAGACTGGTGGTACAAAAGAGCAGCATCAATACTGCGAAAACTTCATTTAAATCCAGGAACAGGAGTAAGTTCCCTAAGAACATGGTACGGCGGAAAGAAAGATGGAGGAGCAGCACCAGAACACCATAGAAAAGCAAGTGGAAAAATAATAAGAACAGCAATACAGCAACTTGAAGAAGCTGGATACGTAGAAAAAGCAGAATCAGGGAGAAAAACAACTTCAAAAGGTCAGTCATTACTTGAAAAAACCGTTACAGAATTAAAATCCGAATAACAACAAAAAAACAAGAGATGATAGAGATGCCAAAAGACATCTCTGAGATAAGAGAAGAAAAGAAAGAAAAATTAAAAAGAAAAGTTCAAGAACAAGGAAAAGAACAACAAGAACAAGCAGAGAAACAAGCAAATGCAATTAAGAAACAAATGCTGAAAAAAGCACTAACGAAAGAAGCAAGAGAAAGACTTGGAAGAATAAGAGCAGCGAACCCGGAAAAAGCAGAACAACTGGGATTACTGGTAATAAAAGTATGGAGATCAGGACAGATACAAGGAAAAATCGATGACGATAAATTCAAACAATTACTCAAACAGATAAGTTCAAATAAAAGAGAAACAAATATAAAAAGAAGATAAGAAATAAACAAAGCAGGTGAAGAAAGATGGGAAGCAACAAAGACCAAAAATTCAAAAAAAGACTCGCGAGCGCGAATAAATCCAATCAAACACCTCCAATATGGGTAATGCAGAGAACAGAGGACTTAAAATGGCACCCAATGAGAAGAAGGTCATTACTGAGAAACTGGAGAAGAAACAAACTCTCAACGAGAATAAGAAAAAACATAGAGAAAAACGAATAAATAAAAAAGGTGTGAAAAAATGCCAGAGGAAAAACAAGAATCAGTGGAAAATGAAGAGATAAAAGAAGAAAATAAAGAAAATGAGGAAAAGACAGTAAAAGATGAAACTGAAGAAGAAACACAGGGATTAGAAGAAATAGAAGAAGAACTCAAAGAAACTGGGCTAGAAGAAGAGGTAAAAGTTCCTGAACAGGAAGAATCAAGAGAAGAAATCCCAACGGAGGAGAGGTTTATTACAATTCCTCTTAGAAAAGCGAAAAAAGCGGCTAGGGATAAGAGATCAAATAGAGCAGTCAAGATAATTAGAGAACACTTAGCTAGACACCTAAAAAGAGATGTAAAGATTTCAAGGGCTTTAAATCAGGAGATATGGAAAAGAGGAATCAAACCACCTTCTAAAATAAAAGTAAAAGTAGAGATGACTCCGGAAGAAGCAAAAGCATACCCAGTAAAATAGATTTATTCGGAAGCATAAACTAGCAGAAAAGGTGTAACTATGATAGGAAGACTAAATTACTAC
>JBMCFZ010000055.1:0-4917 GCA_048620055.1 archaeon
GCGTTATAACAATGCAAGAATAGTAATGGACTCTTCTGGAATTGGAGACCCGATATATGATGATTTAAGAGAAGAAGGTTTAAATATTGAAACATTCCAATTTACTGGGAAATCAAAGTATCACTTAATTGAAAACCTGAAAGTTGCAATTGAAAATGAAAATCTAATTATTCCAAATGACGATGAGCTTGTAAAAGAGTTAAAAGCGATGCGAGAGTATAAGACGGGAAATAGGAGAGGAAGTGGCTATACCTATGATACTCCGAGCAATGTAAACGACGATATGATAGATTCTCTTGCTTTAGCTGTTTGGAGATTGGATACAAAAAGAAAAGGAGCAAAAAGTGATATTCAAAGAGAATTAAGTTCATACAGGAAAAAAACGACAAAACAATCATTAACTAGTGGGTTAATATGAAAGACATTAATACAACGGAATTACAAGAGAGAATAGAAAATTCAACTATTTCAGCTACTCCAAAACAGGTAGCGGTATTTTTGGATTATATAGATGAAATTAAGTCAGGGAATCCTGATTCTTTTAGAAAGATAATGAGGAGAAACGGTTATTCGGACGAGACGTCAAAAAAACCAAAAGCTGCTTTATTATCAAGTGAAGGTTGGAAGCAGCTTATGAGCCTAATCCCTGAAATGGAAATTCTTGCTAATATGTGCAGAATTGCTATGGGAGAAAAAGGAAAGAGTAATAAAAAACCTGCCGATGGAAATCAAATAAAAGCGGCTAAATTAGTATTCAAGTTAAACAACAGATTTCCTGATAAAAACAAGACAGTAACATTACAACAAAAAAGGCAAAAAATTTTAAATATTACAGATAATGAAGATTGAACAAGTAATAGATAACTATAAAAATAAAAAGGTTGAAGCTAATCCTGTTTTTGCAAAAAGACAAAAAAAGCTTTATGACCTCATCTTCTCCTACAATCACGGTCAGTTCTTAAATGACCCCTATGAAGATAACGGTTGGCGTAATGTCTTTCGTAGTGTAGTTGACAGCCCCAACTGGGTTGCAACAAAAGAGATAGATGTTGATACAAAAAATATAAACTTTATTTCAAGACCTGGACAAAAGGAAACACCAGTCTGGTTATTAGAAAAAGAGTTTAGAACGTGGATGATGGAAAGTGGTTTTGATATGTTCCTTAACAAATTAGCTTACAGACTTCCAAGATGGGGTTCTGTATTTGTAAAGAAAGTTGGTTCGGGAAATGACCTCTTTATCCCTAATATTAGAAATATGTACTATGACCCGTTGGCTGATACCGAAATTGGGAACGTGGATATTGTAGAAAAGCATTCCTTTAATATAGAAGAATTAGAAGAAGTTGGAGAAGAGAAAGACTGGAAAAATATCAAAAAAGCAAAAGAAAGGATGGATAAAGATAGAGAAGTTGTAGATATTTATGAGTTCTATAAAACAAACGGAAAGCGAAGAATAGTTGCTGGTAAGAAGTTCGATGTAGTTTTAGATGAAGGAAAATTTAGTGAACTTCCTTATAAGAAGGTAGACTGGGAAGAAGTATTTGGAAGATTTACAGGAAAAGGAGTTACGGAGAAATTATTTGAAGAACAGATTAATGCCAATGATGTTGAGAATATGTTTAGACAAGCATTACAGTTTAGTTCTAAATTCCTTTTCTACACACCAGATAGCAGGATAAAACAAAACTTAATGACGGAAGTTGATAATGGACATATGTTTGATTCAGTATCTGGTATTAGTCAAGTGGATATGCAGAACAGAAATCTAAACAGTTTCCAATATTCAGAACAAAGAATTAAAAGTGATGTTCAAGATAAGACATTTGCTTACGAGAGTATGAGAGGTCAGACTCCAGCAAGTGGGGTTCCAATGGGAACTACTGTAATGCAAAATAGAAAAGCAATGGGTTATTACAGCTTTATGCAGGAAAACTTTGGTAGTTTTCTTAAAGAATTAATTAAAGACTGGGTAATTCCAAGCTTTAAGAAAGAGAAAAAGAAAATTCATAAATTTACAATGAATGGAACCGAAGAGGAGCTTGATAAGTTTGATGAACTATATGTTGATGCAGAGCTTAGAAAGAGGAAAGCGGAATTTAGAAGGAAGAATAATCACGAACCGAATGTGGAACAAGCTCAAATAATGGAAGGTATTATTAGAAAGAAACTAAGTGAACCTGGTGGAAGAGAAATAGAAGTTCCAAAAGATTATTATGAAAATCTTGACTATAAGATGGAAATTGTAATTACGGGTGAATCAGTTGATACACAAGCGAGACAACAAGCAATTAGCTTTATCCTCCAGATGGCTAATAATAACCCTCAAGCACTACAAGACCCATATATGAGAAAGATAATTAGTAAATCAGTAGAATTATCAGGACTGAGTCCAAAAGATATATTACCGCCTAAAGAAAATGTTGGATTAGAAGCACAAATTTCAGCTAGAACTGGAGAAGGTGCTTCAAGAGAAAGAGGACGAACAAGAGAAAGAGAAGGAGGATTACAAAGAGGAGGAAGTATTTCACCGAGAGGAGAAAGACAAAAGGTCCAGGAAACTCAAACTAGAATAGGATAATATTATGATATTAAACAATGAAGAAAAAAAGTTTATAGCACAGAATGCGGATATATTAAGAAGTATATTTAAAAGACGCTTTGAAGAGTTGATGGAGTCAGTTCTAAATAAAGATGAATTAACGGAAAATGAAAAAGTTGAATTGAAGTTTATGAGAGAGTATAAAGCTTGGCTTAAGACGATTGGTATTTTAGAAGGCGGACAATTTAAAAAGGAGTCGAAAAATAAAGAGTCGGTCAAAAATAAACGTATTTAACTGGAGACAAAACTCCTAAAAATGAATAATTACTATGACTGAAGATAAAACTTCTCAAAATAAAACTGAAGATACTCAATCTTCTAAAACAAATGAGGAGTCAGAAAAGACTCAAGACAAATCAGAAGGAGTTGATAATAAGAAATTAAAGTCAGCTCTAGCTCAGAAGGAGCATTTTAGGGAGAAATATAATAAACTCCAAGAGAAACTTGATAAACTAAAAGAAGATTCTGACGATGATGAAGATTCAAATGAATCTAAATCAACTGCAGATGACCCGAAAGAAAGAAAACTGGAGAGATTGGAGTTTAAGCAAGACCACTTGGACTTATCCTCTGAACAAGTGGACCTTGTAGAATCCTATGCTCGTGGAAAGGGGATTTCTCTTCAAGAAGCTTATAACAACGATTACATAAAAAACTTGTTTAAGCTTCAAGATTCTAAGGTCGAAGAAGATGAAAAAACCTTAAAACCCACAAACAGAGGAAGTGGTACTTCTGATGAAACACCAAATATAGATGATATGACTAATGAAGAGTTTCAGGAGTATCAACAAAAAGTAATTTCTGAGCGAAAGAAAAGACAAAATAACATTTAATAAAACAATTAAATGACTGGAACAGATACTTATTCATCCACAGACTTGCAGTATTCAATTCCAGAAATTTGGGGACCAAAAGTAAATGAGCTTTTTAAAGCTAAACTAGGTGCTGCTAATTTCTTCACAGACTTATCTGCCGATATGCCTGAAGGAGATACATTGAATATTCCTGGCATTTACTCCAATGTTTTTGAAGCGAAAGACAAAAGCAATGGTGATGAGGTAACCCTTCAAAGTCCAGCTCAAACCAACAATCAACTTTCTGTTGATACTTGGAAAGAGGTTTCTTATCTAATTGAAGATAAGGAATTAAAACAAATGAAGGGGTCTTTGAACCTACAGGGTCGTTACGCTAAGCAAGCTGCTTATACAATTAAGAAAGCTCTAGATACATCTCTTATGAGTTTGTATTCTGGACTTTCTCAAACTGTAAACGATACAGCTAATAACGTAGACGACGTTTCTATTAGAGAAGCTCTTGAAGAGCTAGAAGCTAATGATATTCCCCGAGAAGATAGGATGTTTTTCTTCCATCCAACTGTTTATTGGCACGACATTATGGGTATTACTAAATACTATGATGCGTCCCAAGCAGGATGGAATAATGAGAAAGGTCCTATTATTTCTGGTAACTTCGGTTCAAAACTTTCTAGTGGTAATGGAATTCGTGGAATGCTCTATGGTGTTCCCGTAATGACCACTACACAAGTTCAAGCCGATGGTGCTGATACAGCATACTTCAATATGCTGGCTCACAAGGATGCATTTGTCTTTGCTGTTCAAACACCAGGAGGTAATAGAGTTAGAGTCCAAACAGATTACCAAGTACCAAATCTTGGTATGCTTTGGGTTAACGACATTATCTATGGTGTTAAAGAAAACAGAGATGATGCTGCTGTGGTTATTGAATCACAACAGTCAGGAGTAGTTAGCTAAGTCAGCTAAACTATCCTGATTACCTGACTGGTTGAGCTATATTACTTAATTGAATACCGTAGCCCTCTGAGGATATTCAGTTAGTAATAGGTAAGCCAGTCAGGAGGGTAGGTAATCAGATTAAAAGTAGAAAGATGCCAAATAATGTAAATTTAAACAAAAAATTACAAGTAAAACCAAAATCAAGAACATTTTATTATAGAAACAGACACGGGAAAGTTGTTGCTTTACAAGAAGAAGTTGCTGCTGAACAACATAATAAACATCAAAAATATCTTGGTAATTCAGATGATTTAAAGAAGATAGGATATAACAGGAGAGAACAACTTGGTAAATACTTAGAAGAGAACGAAGATATTATTGATAAAGAACCACCTCAAGACCAGAGAAGAGAGTTAAGAACTAAAAATGGGACTTATCTTAAAGGACAGAAACAAAAACCACAAAAAAGTAATCAAGAGATAGATATTGAAAAATTAGTCCAACAAAGAGTTAAAGAAGAATTAAGTAAAATTAAAAACAATGGACAGGAAAACACTCAAC
>JBMCFZ010000056.1:0-4866 GCA_048620055.1 archaeon
GTTTATATCTTTATTTGAGTCTCTTGTATGTTCTGAAATATCTATTGTTTCTATGTATACTTTTGGTTCTAATAGTTTAAATGCTTTTCGGGGTGAAAAGCCATGCCCTATAGCTTTTACAATGTCTATTGCTCTTATTGACTTGTCAGGAGATCTTCCTAAGTATCTTTTTACGGTTATTTCTCCTGTTTTCGAATCTACTTCTATTTTAACATCTGTAGATTCTTCTATCTTTTCCTTTGTAGTTCCTTTTTTACCTATTAATGCTCCTATTCTTTCTTTAGGTATTTTTAATGTTTTTTCTATTTCTTCCGCTTCTTTAAGTGCTATTGGTATTATATCTTTTATATCATCGATTATTTTCACGTTTTCTGATTCGTATTTCTTAAGTTCTTCTCTATTGTGAACTCCTGTAGTCATTGCTATTACATCACATCCTGCGTTTAAACCGGCCTTTACATCTACTTCGTGGTCTCCTACATATATAGCTTCCTTTGGATTTATTTTCAGCATTTCACAGGCTTTTTCTATTGGATCAGGATCAGGTTTGTTCCTTTCTGTGTCGTCTCCCCCAATTAAAACATCGTATTTTATCTCTGGGTATGTCTCGATAACTGAAAGTGCTTCGGATCTCCTTTTCGTGGTAACTATCCCTATTTTGAATCCTTCTTCCCTTAGCTTCTTTATTGTTTCTTCTACATAAGGGTATAAATTTCCTTTTTCCTTTTGATTCAAGTATATTTCGTTATAATCATCTCTTACTTTTTTACCTTTTTCTTCTGAAGCGCCAAATAAATGCATAACTGTCTTTTCCAATGGGTATCCTATCATCTCTTTCTTTATCCTTTTTTCCGTTTGTTTCTCGTACCCATTTTTCTCAAGGGCTTCATTAATTGCTTTTGCTACTGCAGTGAGATCTATAAGGGTCCCGTCAACATCAAACAAAACTGCTTTGTATCTCTTCATTTTTCATTCCTCTTCTGTTGGTTTAAGGAAATCCTTTGATAAAAGGATTTTGGAATTTTTCAGCAAAAATTTTATAAAGCATAAGGATAATAATATTATTGCAATATAAGATCGAGGAGGAATTTAACAACGATTGATTCGTTTTTGAAAGGTAGAAAGTAAGTAATAAAAAGAAGCAGTCCCTCAATTGTTTTGTTAGGATAATTCCTTCCTGTGCTCACCCGCACAAAAGACATAGGATTGTGTTAAACATAGGGAGGTGTGAAAATGAAGATAACGTCGGAAGATGATGTAGGGAAGAGAAAGAGAGATAATGATAGAAAGTTGAGAGAGAATTTAAATAAGATGATGAAAGGAGGAAGAATGTAAATCTATCTATATATTCATGTAAACTAAAAGGAGAGTTTTTCTCTCCTTGGTTTCTTATTCTTTGCACTTTGTTTTTTTAATATATTTAGATTACTTAACTAAATTTTTTCTGTTTTGAAATTCTTTCCAAGTTCTTTTTATCCCTTTCTAGAAATTCATCCGCTCTAGGATGTCTTATACTGACTGCTTGCCCCATATCTATCAATACAGGTTCTTTGTTTTGTATTAAAATGTTAAATTCACTTAGATCACTGTGAACTATCTTTGCTTCTTCATAGAGAATTTCAACATATTCCTCTATTTTCTTCATTATTTCTTCCGGTTCTTCTATCTCCACGTCCTTTAACATCGGTGCCGGTGAACCATCTTCACATCCGATGTACTCCATTAATAGAACGTTTTTCATCGCTTTAATAGGTTTTGGGCATCTTACTCCAATTTCATTAGCTTTTTTGAGATTCTTAAATTCTTTTTTACACCATTGTTTAACTATTCCTCTTTTCGTGTTTCTAACTCTTTTAAATCGAGGATCGAATATCAAATAATCTCTTTTATTCTTAAAGTGAGATGTTTCTATTCTATATATCTTCACTGCAATGTGTTCTTCATCTCTAGTTGTACCTCTATACACATCTGCTTCTTTTCCCGTTGATATTGGGAAATCTAGAGTTTCAAAGTATCCTTTGCTCTGTAGTTTGTAGATCACTTTCTTAGTGTATTCATCAAATACACCGGACTCTATTTTCCTATCTTCGCCTTTTTTAGTCATTTTATCATTTTTTTATATCTCTCCTTATGATGATTGTATTTGTTTGGGGAAAAGATGAAAGAAGTAACTTCTGAAAGAATAGAGAGAACCGTGAAGAAATACTTAGATCCTAACGAGTTCTACAAATCCATAGTAAGATCTAATAGGCCTTAAAGAGTTTTTAATTTAGTTAAAGAGATAAATTTTCTAACTGGCCTTTCTCTCCATTTTCTTCATTTCTTCTATTTGCTTTTTGGAGTATCCTTTTGATTTCAATTCTTTCGTAATTGCTTTTCCAACGGCTTTTTTGATTTTCTTTGATTTAGAATCTTTGTAAACTTCAAAGAGCTGCTTTGTACCCATATTTTGTATATTCTTTATATCTAATTTAGATTTCTTTTCTTCTCTCTTTTTTATTTTCTTCAAATTCATTTTATCTGCCCTCCTCATAAATTAATTTAATTCTCTATCTTTTTATTTCTATCCTTCTAATTGTCCTTGACATTTCAATTTTATAACTGTTTTCTTCTCCGGTAATTCATCTATTTCTGTTGTGTTTTCTTTTCTCACTACGTATCCTCTTTGCATCGATTCCTGTATAAATTCTTCATCTTCAGATATATCTACAGTTAAACCAGGCACTTTATAATGCATTGGAAAAGTTACCATTGGCTTTAATTTCTCCATTATTTCTAATGCTTCCGTACCATCTATAGTATAGTTTCCTCCCACGGGAATTAATAAAATATCTACTGGTTTTATCTCTTCAATGGTTTCTTCATCCAACATGTGCCCTAAATCTCCTAAATGCACTACGTTGAACCCTTCTAGTTTAAATTTATATATTATATTCTCTCCTCTCTTTGAACCTTCTGCCTTATCATGGTAGCTTTTTATCCCTTTTACATCCATTCCTTCCACATTAGTTGTTCCTGTATCTTCAACTACTTCTGTATCTGGTTTTTTAACTAGTTCTAATCCATTTACATGGTCAAAATGATCATGGGAAATAGTAACTACATCCGCTTTTACATTTGGAGCTTTTAATCCTACTCCTTCTCCATCATGTGGGTCCGTAACTATTCTTTTAGAATTGCTTATCTCAAAACAGGCTTGTCCTAGCCATTTGAAATTAATCATTTGAAACACCTCTCCTTTATTTATTGTTTCTCCTAATAAAAAATTCTTCACTTTATCATTATCTCTTGATTGAATATAGGTATGGCTAAGGGGTAAATAAAAATATATAAAAAATGTTTAAAAAATCAGATTTGAAAGTAGATACTAATTAATAATCAGTTCTTGAGATAGATTCTCTACAGTTTTTGTACATTTACTGCTTTTGGTCCTCTATCGCCTTCGCCGACTTCAAATTCTACTTCATCGCCTTCGGATACGGATTCTTCTTCACCTAGATCACTGACGTGGAAGAATAAGTCTTCTCCTTCGTCATCTGGAGTGATAAATCCGTATTTTTTTCTGTCGTGGAAAAATTTAACGGTTCCTTTCAAAATAAACACCTCCTAAATAATACTTCATATGTCAATTACTTTAGCCCACGCGTCCTTTATAAAGGTGGAGTAATGTAGTAGGGGTAATTTTTAGTTTAGGATAAAAATATGTAGGGAGGTATTGTGTCTTTATTTACTATGGTATTGAAGATATTGATATTTAGAATTTTTCAAGCCTCGAATGGGATTTGAACCCACGACATCCTCCTCTCCCGAGCCTTTAGTTTTGGGGTGAAGCCCTTTTCTAAAGGGCTCTACGAGGGAGGTGCTCTACCACTGAGCTACCGAGGCATGGAACTAAATTGGATTAATGTAAATAGAGAAGATGTAATTGGCTTCTCTACCTACTTTTTATATTTCTCCTCAACTAAATATTTTCGTTTGTCAGTGTTTTTTGAATGTAGATTGAGTTGTTGAAATCAACGGCTTTTTTCGACTTTAGTTTCTGTCTTGCTCTTCTACCTTGTTCCCTTATCCTTTCGAATTCTCTACGTTTTTTATCAATTAAGAAATTTATTGCTCTGTCTTTTTCTTTAGCTATGTATTTTTTAGGTCTTTCATTCGTTGAAATTAGCAGATTCATGTTTTCTAGTTCTTTTAACGTAGAATATACTTTAGGATAAGGTACTTCTGCTTCCTTAGAAATTTTTTGAGCCGTTAAATCTCCATTTTTTACTAAACAAGCTAAACAACGTGCTTGATATTCCTTTAATCCTAATCTAAATAACTCTTTCCAGCCACGCATAATTAATCCACCTCCTCTGGATGAGTATAAAAATTCTTTAGGGTGAATATAAAAATGGATAGAGATAGCAGTGTTTCTAAGTTGTTTTTGAGTTCGATAAAAGCGAGAGAGAGCCCTGTGTGAGAAGCTGGAGGTTTATCCTCCAAATTAATTGGTTTAGTGAGGGCTCTTGGATACATGAGAGTGATTTAATGAATTTTGGTTAGAGATGCAGTTAATAGAGAAATATTCTTTGATAGAGTCAGTAATATTTTCATTCAAAGAAGGATAGAGATAATTAGTAGAATTCGTTTTATTGGCTCTAAGTGTCTTTACTTCTATGTCCTCAGGCATATTCTTATTGGAGAGGTATTACTTTATAAAGATATTGCAACTAGAGTGAACTAACTTCAGTTGATTATTTTTTACATTTATTTTTTAGTGAGTAATTTTCCCGTTTCAATTTGTGAATACTTGTGTAAAAACATAGTTAACGTTCTCCGGATCCGTGGCTATCCCTATTCCTGTTTCTTCAAAATCTTCTGTTA
>JBMCFZ010000057.1:0-4804 GCA_048620055.1 archaeon
AGTGTAAGCAACCCAAGAAATGAAGAAACTTACTGCTGATATTAATAAATAAGTCAAATACTTAACATGTTTAAGTTCATCTTTGGTAGCATATCTTTTATCCATCCTGGATGGAAAATTCTCTTTCCAATCTCTATCCTCTTTTATATAACTTCTTAATTGATCTGACAAATTAGAAACGTCTTTTTTTAGTCCATTTTGATTATCACAAACGTTCTTAATTTGTTCTGACATTACCTCTTGTTTTATTTTTAAGTTTTGTAAATTTTCTTCATTACTATTCATTGGATTCTTCTATCCAGTTACTTAATAAATCTTCTCTGACCATCATCCCCTTATACATGGATTCTTGTTTATCACGGGAAACATTTAGCTCATTGGCTAAATCTAATAAGGCCATATCTTCTTGAACATTTTTATTATGCTCTAAAATTTGCTTTTCTATATTTTCAGGAAGCTTTCCATCTTCTCTAATTTCTTCTCCTTTATTTTTAATTCTATCTCTAATAAGTCCCCTGTTCTCTTTATACTCCATAACCATTCCTTCTAAATCATAAGCTTTAGTTATTCTTTGAGGTTGGAAAGAAAGAGCTTTTGCTCCTATTTCAAAATTAGTAGGCTCTATCTTTACATAATTTCCTATTTCTATTGCATCTTTATCAGCCCACTCTTCAGCAGTTAATGCATTTTTAACAGAAGTTAAATTAAATTCTGTAAGAGCTCCCCTCATATTACCAACTCTTAATTCTTCTAAAGCATTCTTTCCATGTTCTGTCATTCCCCAAGTAGGACCAATTATTTGGTCTTTCCAGTTAAAGTCAGGATGTATTAAACTTCCGTAACTAAACATATTACTAGTGTCTACTCCACCTTGTGAAGGGACTCCGTTCATCATAATATCTCCTAAAGTATTAACTGCTTCACTATCACTTCCAGCAAACATTGATTTTACTGATTGAATCGGGTCAATATCTTTTCCAAATAATGAACCTAACCACTTAACACCTTTATTTGCCCAAAGTAAAGGAGTAATTCCCATTAATCCAGCAAGTAATATTCTTACAATAGAATACCAAGCTCCAGCAGTTTTGCTTTTTCTAAACATTTCTATACCTAATTGTAAATCATGTAAAGCAAACTGTTTAAAGGTAAACATTGCTTTTACAACTCCTCTTAAATCTCCACTTCCTGAAATTATACTTGGAATATTATGACTTCCGTAAGGAACTTGAGTTGTTTCAACATATTCCTTAGCATATTCATAGTTTTCTTCACTATTAGTAATATCTATTTTATCATCTTCTTTAGCTAATTCTTTTCTAACTAGATGACCTGTTATAGCAGCATTAACTCTGTTAGATGTATCAGAAACAATTCCAAACATACCCAAAGCATTCATAAACATAGATTTTATTTTCTTTTCTCCACCAAGTGCTTCTTCTTCAAAAACACCAGCTAACATTTTTTCTTTTAATCCTCTATCAAATATTTCTATAATTTCATCATCTACATCTTCAGGAGGAGCTTCATCTCTAAAGTTATATTTCCAAAGTTTTGCTTCTATTTTCTGAGCCTCTTTACTTATATTTAATGCTTTTTTCATTCCTACATCAGAAGCAGTATACGGTAAAGTTATTAAGTATCTCTGGAATAAGTTTTGTACTAAATAAGAAGTTTTAAACGCAAGATGAGAAATATAAGTCGCTTGTCTTAGTCTTCGGAATTGACCTCTAGATGAATTATAAAAATCATTTACATATTTTATTGCCGCAGCTTTATTCTCTTTATTATTCTTTTCATCTATTTCATCAATAGCTTTATTAGCTTCATAAAAACCTTTTGCTCTAGAAAGTTTTTCAGAAGACTCATCAACTCTATTCATTATAGTTTCAAACACACTATCCCAATCCCATCTCTTACCTGGAACATAATTTCTTTTAAGTAAGTTCTTTTCCCAAGCTCCTTTCTCTGCTAATTTTTCTTGAAGTGCTTCTTTTAATTTTTTTGCAACTTCACTATCTTTATCTATACCAGCTGAAGTTATTAAACTATCAAGCTCACTCATACTTAAATCATTAGTCTTAAATCTAGTAGGAAGTCTATCCTCCTTACCAGGCTCAAATAAGACAGGGTCTTTATACATATCACTCTTTCTAAATCTCTCCATGTGAGCTTCAGCTTCTTTTCTTTGCTTAGAAGAGTATGTTCTAAAGAAGTCACGTGATGTTTTACTGTCTTTTACTTTTCCTGTATATTCAGCATAAACAGCATACTGAGCATTCAATCTATTCATTGGAACATATCCTCCTAGTTTTTCAACTCCCTTTTTTATTTTTTTCTCAACATCGACTCTATCTTCTGGTTCTAAATCATAAAAACCATATCTATATTTTAATATTTCTACTGTATTATCAGTTATCTCTTCAATAACTTCCACCATTTGCTTGTACAAGGCTTTTTCTTTTTTACCAACGTTCATTCTATCTAATTCCTCATCTTCAAAATATCTCTGTCTACTCTTACTATTTCCTTCTTTTAATAATTGAGCAACTCTTTCCAGTCTATGGTCTTCCATATCTTTAATTAAATCAAAATCTAGCTTTTCTTGTATTTCATTTTTTCTTCTGTGCCTAAAATAAGATGAGTTATCTGCAACCGCTCTAAAAACTTTATTAAATTCTTCATCTCTAAATCCTATAAAAAATGGGGTAACTAAAGTGGCTCTAAAACCACGTTCTAAAGCATCATAAGCAAATGTATTTTGTATCTTTTCTCCAAGAGTACCATTATACTTTCCTACAAATTTACCAAACAACTTCATTCCATCAAAAACTTCCTTCCAAGTGCTATCTTTTGGAACTCTAGCACGACCATCTAAATCTTCATATATACCTTTTATTTTATTTAATTGGTCTCCAAACTTAGCTTCCATTCCTGCTGTAAACCTTGGAGCAACTATTTTAGCCATCTCTTCATCGTTTAAATATAAAGACCCCCAATTTGCAAATCCTTCACTACCTCCTTCAGTTAAATAATTAACATATTGTTGGCTTGGTTTTGTTCTGAAAGGATTAACTAACCTGTGAACTCTTTGCATTTCTATAGCTAATTCTTCTTCATATTTATCTGACACTCCTATTCTATCCGATAAACTTTTAGGAAGAGGTTTTTCTCTATTACCTCTCTCATAAGCTCTTTCATCATAATAAGACATTGTTGGATAAACAACTCTCATATCAAACTGATGCATGGTTTCATGACCATAAGTAAAAAGATTATCTATACTTTCTACAGATATCAAAGTATCAAATTTATCTCCTTCTAACTTCTTAGTAGCAGTATAACCTTGTTCTCCACGGTCGCTCTGACCAACCATGAATAATAATCTTTCTCCCATATCAAGCATCTCCTCATTTATTTCATCTAAATTTTCCATGAAATATTCAGTATCTTCTATTGTGAGATTTAAATTTAATTGATATCTATTTTTAGATGTTTTAACATTAACATCTTCCATTACAATATTTTCATGTTCTAATTCTCTTTCTTGTCCAGGTCTTTCTTGGTCTTCAAATTCTCCGTTTTCAAACTTTTCATCTAATTCTTCTTGTATTGCAGATGGAATTTTTTCAGTATATTCATCATCTTCTCTATATATTTTTGAATTAACCATTACAGCTTTCTTTTGCTGTTCAGTTAAATCATTCCAATTCCATCTTCCATCACCAGCCTCTCTTACATGAATAACATGAGGAAAATATTCTTTTAAATTCTTCTCCGCTTCCTTCATTCCAACTTCTTCTATATCAGCCAATGTAGTTCCAGTATCTCTATAATATCTATCTCTTCTTCTTTTTAATTCATCCATTAATTCAAACTTATCACGGTCCATTTGTTCTGCAACATCCTCTAAAGGTTCACCTTGGTCAGAAGACATTCTTTCTACAAAAGCTCTTCCCATAGAATCATTTAAATCCTCTCTATCCTCATCATTTAATTTAACTTTTTTATCTCCTCTATATATTTTTTGAATAGTATCATTAACACCTTCCCAACTTATAACATCGTTAGTTTCAGTTTGTGTATCTTCAATAGTTTGATATTCTCCTAGTTCTGAATCAGTATAAACTATTCCATCATGACCTCTCTTTTTAAGTTCGGTTCTTATTAATCGATTATAAGTATCTATATCAGCAGGATTTTGGGTTAATTTACCTTCCACATTCTCCATCTTTTCGACCTTATTAGCTAAATCAGAAACAAAAGGTGGTGTATATCCATCTTCACTTTTAACTAGCTCATTAAGAGCCTTAGACGGGTTAGCAGTTACATAAGGATTCTCCATACTATCAGATACCTCGTGTAGTTCAGAACCAGTAATATTAGAAAATGTTTCTGCTTTGCTTTGAGAAGTAGTTCTAAAATTAGAATAACCATTATCACCAAAAGCAGCATAACCAGTAAGGTTTATACTCTCTCCAGTTTTTGCAGTTTCTAATTTTTTCTTTTGAACAGTATCAGATGTAGGCTCTCTAACCTCTAATACAGGTATCTTAGAAAGACCTCTTTCTTTGGCAATATGAGCTCTATGTCTTCCTTCTTGAGTTGATACTCTACCTTCTTCATCAACTCCTTCAGTATAATCAAGCATTGGAATATCTATCTTCTCGCCTTTTTCTATTCCCTCTTTAATTCTATTAATAGACTCCTCACTAATCTCTGTATCATGAACTTTTTCTAAATATTCATCTGGAGACATATAAGTTACCTCAGCCTTCTTTCCTTTTTCAGTCTCATAATAATC
>JBMCFZ010000058.1:0-4800 GCA_048620055.1 archaeon
GTCTTCGGAAGCTATTAGTAGAATTGAATCTTTCTCTGATAATTTTTCCTCTTTTCTGAGTTCTTCTATGTTTTCCTCTATTCCGTATTTACTTAGTTTTTCATCTGTGTGTATTATTCCAGGTGTTCCCAGTGTTTCTGCAATTTGAGCTAGTTCCGTTCCAAATCTATGGCCCGGTAGAAGTTCTTTCCCAAGTATTCCTTTGAATTTGGGTAATATGTATCCGTATATCCCTCCTCCTTTTTTAATTGCTTTTTCCATGAACTTAGGAGAATTCTTCTTGAAGTAAGGGGAGAAATCTCTTATCTTAGGATTTATTTGATTTATTTCTCTGTTTTTCAATTCTTTCTTAAGCTCTATTAAATTCAACTGTCTTTTTATCTCATTTTTTATAATCTCTTCCAGTTCATCTATCTCTTGAATTCCTTTTATTTCGGTTCTATTACCTTGTTTTATTGAGAGGTTTAAGTCCTGTCTAATTGTTCCTAATCCTCTTTTTACTTTTCCAGTGGTTCTTAGCATTGTTCCTATTCTCAGCGCGGTTTCTTTAATCTCTTCAGGTGTTCCTTTTATTATCCCTGTAACTATTTCTACGAGAGGTATTCCCAATCTATCTAATCTGTATTTCTTCATTCCTCTTGTCTCTTCTATTATCCCCGCTGATTCTTCTTCAAGGAAAACTCCGTCTATATCTACTTTTAGTGGTTTTTCTATGTAGCCGTTGTCACCTATCATTGAAGTTCTTTGGAATCCCGTGGTGTTTGATCCGTCCACAACTGTTTTCCTCATTACATTTATCTCGTCAAATAGATCACAATTAAGCATTTTTGCTATGATTAAGGATAGTTCAAATGCTTCTTTATCTATCGGATGAGGTGGCTCTGAATCTGTTTCGACTAAACAAGTTGAATCATTATATAAATTATAGATGAATTGTTTCTTCTTTATTGCTTCTTTAGCTGCTGCAGGATCCATTTTTCCCAGTTCACTTTCCGATGGCCTTATGTATCTTTTTATATGTCCTTTTGATTTTTCAGAATCTCTTTCCATTTTAGAGGAACATTGGCAGAATAGTTTTTTAGTGTCGAGTCTTTGATGGAACTCTAATCCCGCTTTTAGTTCTATTTCTTCGTAATTGATCTCTTCAGTCATCTTCATCATTATTTTATGTTTTTCATTAATTGATCTATTTTTTCATAGAGATCTTGTTTGCTTGAATTGTTTTTTACCTCATAGTCAGCTGTTTCCATTACTTCTTTTACTCCTTTTTTCTCATCCTTTTTGTCTCTTTGTAGGAATTCCTCTAGGTTATCCGGTTCCGATTCACTTCTTCTTTTGAATCTTTCCTCGGATTTTGCAGTTACTTTAACTAAATTGAAATCATCGGTTTTTCTTTTTATGTATTCCACTTCTTCCGGTGACATGAATCCGCTTAGGGCTATTTTTTCCCAGTTATTCTTCTTTATTTCTTCATAGATTTCCTCAGCTAGTGCTCCTCTTCCTTTCTCTTTTCTCAGTTGATCTCCTTCTTCCGATAGATTCATTTTAGTGATTTCTTTACCCTTTTTCTTCAGTCTTTTTTTAAGGAAATCTGAAAATGTCAGTGTTTTGAAGTTGTATTTTTCTTTTAGGTAATTTGCAACCGTGTCTTTACCTGATCTATGTGTTCCTGTTAACCCTATTATTCTAGTCATTTTTTAGCCTCTTCTTCAGTATAGATATGTTTCTGAAAGTGATCTTTCCTTTATTTCTCCCCTTAGATTTTTTTTCATTTTATTTTTTACCTCTTCGTAGTTGTTTTCCGTGGCTAGGAGCCATCCTAGTTTGGTGTAAGCAGTTTCCGTAATCATGTCTTCCGCTGGTATTGCTCCTGCTTCATGGTAAAATTTCCTAAGGTTTTTATATACGTTTGGATTGACTCTTCCGTATATGCATTGACTTGTGCCTACTATTGGTTTTTCTTTCTCAGTTATTTCTTTTATTTTCAGTATCCATGTTTTTTCTGCTTGTGTTGGAACGTGTCCTAGTCCCGTTCCCTCTATTATGTATCCTTTGTAGTTCTTGTTTTCGTAGTAGTCTATTACTTGTGGATCTGAGCCAGGATAAGCTTTTATTATCGCGATTTTTTCTTCGAAGCCTGTTTTTGTTTCTGTTTTTTTATCCTTGTATTTTAAATGGCTTTGTAGTTTCTTTATCTCTCCGTTTGGCTTTATTTTCGCTATTGGCTTGTCGTTTATTGGTCTGAATGTGTCTCTTCTGCTTGTATGCATTTTCTTTGCTTTTGTTCCTCTTATGAAGTAACAATAGTCGTCGTTCATTGTACCGTGCATAACTATTCCTAGTTCACCTATATCGCTTTTTGCCGCTGCTATAGCTGAACATGTTAGATTCATAGATGCATCTGTGGATCCTCTGTCTATTGATCTTTGTGCCCCTGTTAGAATAACTGGTTTCGTTAACTCTGTTAACATGAAAGATAGAGCTGATGCTGTGTAGTGCATTGTATCTGTCCCATGTGTGATTATTACTCCTCTTGATCCTTCGTTGAGTTCTTTTTTTGTTATTTCAGCGAGTTTTACCCATGTCTTCGGATCTATATCTTCGCTTGTTACTTGAGAAACCTGTTCATAGTTTCTTATGTAGGCGTAATCCGTAATTTCTGGTGTGTGTGCTATTATTTCTTCAGCTTTTAGTGCTGGTTCCACCGCTCCTGTTTCGTATTCTATTTTACTGGAGATTGTTCCACCTGTAGATATCACTGAGATGGGTGGTTTGGATTTATCTTGTTTTATTTTTAGTTTTTTTTCTGCCTTTTCCTCTTTTTTCAATCTCTCTAATTTTAAATCATTCGTATTCTCTATCCCTATGTTGTATCCGTTTTTTAGTTTTATTGTAATGCAGTCCGGATCGCTCATCTCCGTGTTTGGCATTAAGATCCCTTTATAAGATTTTTTTCCTTTTTTTAGCTTTATTTTATCTAATACAGAGATGTTATTCTCTTTCAGTTTTTCTCGAATTTTTTTTGAGTATTTCATCTTTATCTTTTCCCCTATTCTTGATTAAAGCGCTTTCTTCATATAAGGAGTTTCAAGCTTATAACCTTTTTTTCGGTAGTACCCTCTAGCACCTATTCCTGATATGATGAGCATTTTTTTCTTCCCTTGTTCAATTGCTATCTCTTCAGCTTTCTTAAGAAGTTTTTCTCCATGTCCCTTATGTTGTTCTCCTTCTTCATTCTTACCTGCGTTTATCGTCTTTGAAGGTCCATACACGTGTAATTCTCTTATCCCTGCTGTTTCCTCATTTATCTCTGGCCTATTGGAATGATTTGGAAAGCTAAGTCTTGTAAACCCTATTATTTTATCTTGCACTGAATCTTCTATTGAAATGAATGTCTCTTTTGTTCCTTTTGTTTCGTATTCTTTGGTTCTTAGTTTTGTTTGAATTGGTTTCTTGTCTCTTATTTCTCTGTATCTTATTTCCTTAGTTTCTATTCCTAATCCTTCTGCTTTTTTATCCACTAGTGTTCTTAGGTTGCTCGATGTTACCCCTCTTTTTATTAGTTTAGCAGGTATGTCTCTTTGAGTTCTCATGACTCGTACGTATCTTGGAATATATTTTCTTGCTTTTGCTAGTATTTTAATTGTTTTTTCTTCTCCGTAAAATCTCCATTGGTTATTTAACCATTCTTGATGTAATTCTGTTTCTTTACCTGTTTTCTCCGGATCTGTTAACAATGTTGGATAGATTTTAAGCATGTCTGGTTTGAATTCTTTCTTCTCAAATAATTTTTTGAACATTTTTAAGTCTTTCTCAGGATTTGACCCCGGTAAATTTGGCATTATATGGTAATTTATCTTAAATAGCGATGTCCTGGCTTGTTCCGTAGCTTCTATAACATCTTTTACGGTGTGTCCTCTTTTTACCCTTTTATATATCTCGTCATCAGGGTTCTGTACCCCCATCTCTATTCTTGTTCCCCCCACTCTTAGCATTTGATCTATTTGTTTTTGTTTACAGTAATCTGGCCTGGTTTCAAAGGTTATTCCTATACACCTATGTTCGGCTACCTCGTTTTTCTTTATTGCTTCTTCTATATCTTTACTTTTTTCTTGGTTTAATGCATCTAAAGCATTTTTAACGAATTTATTCATGTATTCCGGGTGTGCGGGAAGAGTTCCTCCCATTAAAATTAGTTCTATTTTTTCAGTTGGATGCCCTATATCTTTCAATTGTTTTAATCTATTTTTCACTTGTTTTCCTGCTTTATATTGGTTTTTTTCAGCCCTCATTGCAGCGGGTTCTTCTCCCGTATAGCTTTTAGGCGTGTTCTTTGTTTTTCCTCCTGGGCAGTAAATACATTGACCCGGGCAGTTGAGAGGAGCAGTCATTATAGCTATTATTGATACTCCTGAAATTGTCCTAGTTGGTTTTTTACGTAGAAGTGGTTTTAGCTTTTCTCTTTGTTTTTCATTCGCTTCTTGGAGTATATCGCTATTTTTCGGTATTTTACTTAATCCGTGTTTCTTTGCTAGTTCTTTCTTAAGTTTTTCTACTTGTCCAGTGTTTTTCAAGTTTTTTTCAAATATTTTAGTTACTGCTTCTTCGGAGAATTTCATTAGTTCACCTTTAGTTTACATAGTTCTTTAGAATTTATTTTCTTCAGTGTCATTTAAACATCTTCAGGAGAATAGAGTGAGTAGTGAGTAAAATGGCTGCAGTATTGGAAGAGTTAAGCTGTGCCCCCCTCCTAAACCTTGTAGTTTTGATTCTAATGTTGGTTTTACATGTATTTCGGAG
>JBMCFZ010000059.1:0-4788 GCA_048620055.1 archaeon
GGATAGGAGCTTAAGCTTAATTGAAGAACCGTTTGAAAAA
This sequence comes from archaeon, assembly GCA_048620055.1. Taxonomy (GTDB): domain Archaea; phylum B1Sed10-29; class B1Sed10-29; order B1Sed10-29; family B1Sed10-29; genus B1Sed10-29. Next base: position 41 of record JBMCFZ010000059.1, read on the forward strand.
ACGTGTCCAATTCAACCTGATTCTGAAGGAAAAGTAACTGAAGTTAGGTCGAGGACCGGTGAAAAGGAAGAAATAAAACGAAAGAGATCAATAAATTTAGATTGTGATGAATTTTTCAGATGGCCACGGTGGTGTAGCGGCAACACAAGGGCCTGTGGCGCCCTCGTCTCGGGTTCAAATCCCGGCCGTGGCCCTCCAAATAAATATAAATTTAAAGGGAGAGGAATTGAATGAAACTCCAAACGCCTAAAGGAACTAGAGACTTATTACCTGAGGAGAATAAGAGGAGACAGGAGATATACTCCAAGTTAAGAGATGTTTTCAATTCATATGGGTACGGGGAAATTGAAACACCCGCCTTTGAATACTTCGATTTACTAGCGAAGAAGTCGGGACCGGAAGTTGAGAAGGAGATATATTCATTTGAAGATAAAGGAGGAAGAAAACTTGGATTGAGGTTCGATCCAACCGTTCCAATAGCAAGGATAGTTGCTTCTGACCCGTCGAAACCGAAGCCAATTAAATATTACTATATAACCAGGATGTGGAGATACGATCAACCACAGGCTGGGAGAATGCGTGAATTCTGGCAAGCTGGATGTGAATTAATAGGGCCAATTGAACCTGAATCGGACGCGGAGATACTTAAATTAGCTAATGAATGTCTTGAAAGGATAACTGGAGAAGAGTACATCATAAAGGTTAATTCAAGGGAGATATCTGAAGCTATAGCTGAAGAAGTTGGAGCTACGGAGGAAGAAAAACTTGAATTATTCAGATCAATAGATAAATTGGATAAGAAAACAACGGAAGAAGTTGAAGAGGAACTTAAGGATAAAGAAATAGATGTATCTAAGTTCAGAGAAATGTTGAAATACATAGAAAAAGGAGAAGTTCCCGGGAAAGCGAAGAATAATTTGGAGAAAGTGATTGAGAAAGCCGTGGAAATGGGTATAGATAAAGATAACATAGAGATTGATCTATTCATAACCCGTGGATTAGATTACTACACGGGTTTTGTATTTGAAACATTTCTAAAAGGAAAAGAGGAAAAGGGATCAGTATGTTCGGGTGGAAGATACGATTCACTTGTAGAAGTATATGGAGATAGAGAAACACCTGCAACCGGGTTCGGTTTAGGTATAGATAGATTGCTTGAAATAACTGAAGAAGATGGATATGAATACAGTTCTGTAGATTTCTACGTTTGTCCCGTTAACGAAGAGGTTAGGAAAAATGCTTTGGAGATAACTATGAATCTCAGAGAGAAAGGATTTAAAATTGACACTGATCTCATGGGTAGAGGGTTATCAAAACAATTGAATTACGTTAACTCTAAGAACATTCCTTATTCATTGATAATTGGGCCTAAGGAAATGGAAAACAATGAAATTACATTGAAGAATATGAAGGAAGGGAATGAGGAAAAGATAAGTTTAGGCTCCCTTGAAGAGAGACTAAAGGAGTTGATTTAATTGAAGTTAACGGATTTCAATGAGAAGAAATCGGAGGAAAAGAAAGAAACTTTGAAGGATAAGTTATCAGGTAAAAGCTACGAAGAAGTAATAGAGATGATTAAAAACTGTGAAAGATGCAGGCTACATAGAGATAGGATTAACGCTGTACCTGGAGAAGGTCCGAAGGATGCTAAGATAATGTTGATAGGTGAAGGGCCAGGTGGAAATGAAGATGAACAGGGAAGACCTTTCGTTGGCTCCGCCGGTAAGACACTTGATGAATGCTTAAATAAAGCAGGTATAAACAGAGATAAAGTTTACATAACTAACACTGTTAGATGTAGGCCCCCTGATAACCGTGATCCATTGGTAGATGAATTAAAAGCTTGTCACCCCTACACTGAAAAATTAATTGAATTAATTGATCCTAAAGCGATTGGTTTGCTCGGTAGAGTGGCTTCGAAGAAGTTCTTAAAGATAAATTCTATAACTAAGGCTCGTGGTGAAAAAATTGAAAGGAATGGAAGGATATTTATCCCTACTTTTCATCCGGCCGCATTAACTTATCAACCCAGTAGAGAAGATGAATTAATTGAAGATCTAAGGAAATTGGTTGAAAGCCTGTAGATTTAGTTCTAAGTTAAAAATACTAGTGTATGTATTCCATTTGTGTGTCAGCTTCAGGTGTTTCTGGTGGTTGCTGTGCTTGTGTTTGTTGTTTAATCATTTTGCTAACTGCTTTTTCCATTTCCTCTGATTTATCATCTAGGTCCTGGTAATCTATTTCTAGGTTAATGTCTTTTTCGATGACTTTTAAGAGATTTTTAGCTGCGTTTGGATCTATGAATTTCCCGTGTGTTTGTCCCATTAAGCATATTCCTGGAATTTCTTTTCTTTTACCGTATTCAAGTAATAACCCTGCTGCTCCTATTATTGGTCCCTGTCTATCGAATTTTACTCCGTGTTCTTTGTATTTCTTCTTAAGTTTTCTATCGGTAACTGCTCCGTATACCGTTGGGTCCTTTTGAAGTTGTTTTGTTCCTAGTCCCCCTAGTGTATATATGAAGCTCGTGTTTAGTTCTTCTGCTTCTTTCGCTATTGCTTGTGATAATAAATGTTGTGCTTCAGCTGTTGTTCCTTGGTCTCTACCTCTGAATAGAATTATATCTTTTTCTTCTTCTCTTTCCAAATATAGTAACTCGTTCTTCCTTGGAACTATCTCTGAATCTTTGTTCATATCTACTTGTGGTGCGAATAAGTTTGACTCTATTTCAGCGTATTTCTCAAAGTCGTATTCTTTTTTTAAGTGATCTAAGCATAGTTTACCTACCATTCCTATTCCTGGTAGTCCTTCGATTAGTATTGGTGACTCTGGGTTTATTTCTTTTAATTTGTTTATTTTTATCTTCATCTTAATCTCCTCTTAATCTTTTTTCCTTTGGAACTCTACTTTTCCTTTTCCTTCCATTGATTCATTTATTTTTTCCTTAGCTTTCTCAAGTTTTTCTTCCGCTATTTCGTAATCCCTCGCTGTGATTTTTATCTTGTATTTTGGAGCTGAAACGTATTCCATTTTAACATTTTCTTCTTCAACCGGTTTCAGTGCTTTCTTTATTATTTCTACTCCTTTCCCTTCAAGTGTACTTATTTTGAATATTCCTTCTATTGTAACTTCAGGTGGTTTTACGTTTTCTTCGGCGTATTCAGTTATTTTTTTCTTCCATTTTTCAGGTATATCTATACCTTTGAATGCTTCTTTTCCACTTGCCGCTGCTTCTTCGAATACTAAGTACCCTTCACCGTATTCTTCAACAATCTTAGGTATTATCTCTTCTTTTGCTTCCTTTGGATCTTCTTCTAGGTCTTTTGCTAGTTTACCTATTATCTTATCTGTTCTTTTCTCCCTTTTCCATTGGTTCATTTTTCTTTTTATCTGTGTACCTGTGACGTCTTTTACTGAGAGATTGATTGTTCTTTCATCTTTATTTACTTTTAAGACTTCTGCTACTCTCCTTTCTCCTATTGAAACGTGGCTTCTTATATTTTTAACCCAACTTTTAGTTAGATTACTTATGTGTATGAACCCATCTCTGTTTTCGTATTCTATTAGGTCTGCTATGGCTCCATAGTCCATTATTCTTTTTACCTTAACTATGACTAACTCGTTTTCTTTGGGCCATCCTGTTTTCTTCATCTATTCACCTAGATTTATTGATTTATTAGAACTATTTTGTTGGATTTATTCCATGGTTTTGTTTATCTTGGCTTTTATCTTTGCTTTTCCGCCTGTTGGTTCTGCTAGTATCTCTCCACAGTTTCTGCATTTTATTTTGTTGGCAGCTGAGTTGAATATAGTTTGTTTTTCGCTGCATTTGTTGCATTCTACTTTTAGGAACTTTGATTTTGGTTCTTTAAAGTATTTTGGCATCTTATTGCACCTCTCTATTTTCTTGTGTATTCGGAGAATCGCTTTCCGTGATTTCCGATATATCGAGAGCTTTGCTCTCGAATGGAATAAGGTACATCTTATCTTTCCTTCTTACCTTCTCAGTGGAAGGATAAGGTCTCATCTTATTGCACCTCTTCATTTTCTTGTACTCTTTTTGAGCTGTTTATTGCTTCTTATCTTTCTATTTCTATTTTCTTCCTTGATCTTGGGTATTTCTTTTCCTTTTTATTTCCGCATTCACTGCATTCTAGTAATATCTTTCTTTTTCTACTTTGTTTAACCGAATCTGCTTTTTCACCTATTCTAGAGGTATATCCTTCTGTTCTTCTTTTGTGTTTTCTGTTTCCTTTTGCCATTCCTCTGTCCGATCTTCCTCTTTCGTGGACTTGTTTGGCTCTGTGTTCTTGGTGTTTTCTGCATTTTGGGCAGTAAGTCTTGATTTTTTCAGGTATCTTCATCTTGATCACCTTCTGTTTTCTTTATTTTCTTAGCGAGTCCCTTGTTTGATAGTATTTTCGCTTGTTCTTTTGGTATCTTGATTTTCGTATCTGGTTTGTAAGGTCCTAGTTTTTGTAAATTATCAGAAACGAATTCTGGTACTTCTTTAAGTATTTTTACCATTACTTTATTTAAATCTTCGTCTTTGGTTTCTTTTTCTCGTTTTTCTCCTTGTTTTTCCTTTTTTTCACTTGGTTTCTTGATCTGCGCTTGTGTTTCTTCTTGTTCAGTATCTCCTTTTCCCTCTAAAATCCTTTCTAGATCCTCTCTTCCTTTTTTCAAGGCTTTTCGGAGGTCTTGATAGATTTGTCTTTCTTTTTGAGTTAAGTTGTATTCTTTTGGAT
>JBMCFZ010000060.1:0-4657 GCA_048620055.1 archaeon
TCTCCCCTTTTACGACCCTCCTCGTCATCATGGTAAGTTTTAATACCTTTAATATTTAGATTATTTACTTTATATTCGCCTGCATCTTTCAATACCTCAGATCCACTCTTTGCAACTAGCCTTACTGCGTTATGGTCAAAATGATCATGACTAACTAAAACAATGTCGCCTTTAACGTTTGGTTCCCTTATGCCGATATTTCTACCATCATGTGGGTCAGTTACCACCACTGATTCGTTTTCTATCTCGAAACACGAGTGTCCATGCCATCTTATTCTCATTTTAATCCTCCGCTAGTCTTATAATTAAAGATGAATTTAATATTTGTGCTGTGTTTTTAGGAATTGACTAATAAATGACATTAGATAGATTTCGTGTAAAAAAATTTAAACACTAATGGACAGTTTTAACACATATGAAAGACGAGATGGAATCACTAGAGATCTCAGCTGTAATCAAAGAACTAAAAAGTTTAGAAGGGGGATACATGCAAAAGGTGTACCGGCCAAACAAAAAAGAACTGTTATTTCGTGTCCATGTTCCGGGTGAGGGGAAAAAGATGTTGATTTTTAGAATAGGGAAGGCTCTATATTTAACTGAAAAAGATAGAGATAACCCTATGCATCCAGGTGACTTCATAATGCTTATCCGTAAGTACATCAGTAATGCAATGGTTACTGGTATCTATCAACACGAATTCGATAGAGTTGTTGTAATAGAATTAAGAAAAAGGAAGAAATACAGGTTGATATTCGAAGTATTCGGGAAAGGAAATCTTATACTCGATGGAGAAGATAGAATACTCCTACCATATCGTTCGGAATCATGGAGTCACAGAGAATTGAAAAAAGGTGAATATTATAAGTTTCCACCTCACCGTCTGAATCCTCTAGAAATATCAAGAGAAGAACTTATTCAAGTTTTAGAGGATTCTGATAAAGATTTGGTTAGAACTTTGGCTGTTGATCTGAATATAGGCGGAAAGTATTCAGAAGAGATATGTTCAAGATTGAGTGTAGATAAAAACACAGATGATTATTTAGAATATTCTGAGAAAATATTTCAGATCCTTAACGACTTTAAAAAGAGAGTTGTTGGTGAAGGTGAATTAGCACCAAAATTAGTTAAAAAAGAAAATGTAATTTTAGATGCGGTTCCTTTTTCTTTATCAATCCATGAGGATCATGAAATGGAAGATGTTCCAACTTATAATGAAGCTTTAGACAAGTCTATAGCTAAACCAGAAGAACAGAAAGAAGAAGAACAGAAGGAAGATTCCCGAATAGATAGAAAGTTAGAACAGCAGAAAAGAGCGGTCGAGAATTTGAAAGAAAATATAGTTGAAAATAAGAATATTGCAGAAATAATCTATCAGAACTATAGGGTCTGTGAAGAGGCTCTAAAACTTATCCATAAAGCTAGAGAGGAAGGTAATAGGGATGAAATTTATGAGAAGATGAGAGCTGAAAATGTTGTGGTTCAGATAAACGAAAAAGACGAATACATAATATTAAATTTAGAAGGAACTGTTGACGATAAAGAGATTGAAAAAAATGTTAAATTAGATTTCAGAAAAGATGTCAATGAGAATGCTCAGAAATATTATAATAAGAGTAAAAAGGCCAAGAAAAAACTAGAAGGAGCAAAAAAAGCAGTCAAAGAAACTAAAAAACAAATAGAAGAAGGGAGGGCTAGAAAAACCAAAAAGAAAACCACAAAACCAACTGAAAAATTTTGGTTCGATCGATACAAATGGTTCATATCTAGTGAAGATAACATGGTGATAGCTGGAAAAGACGCAAAGACAAATGAAGAAGTGGTCAAAAAGTATATGGAAAAGTATTCTAGATATGCTCACGCTGAAGCTGGAGGAGCTCCGAGTGTGGTTGTCAAAGATGATAATGGTATTGGAGAACCATCTCTTAAAGAGGCATGTCAATATTCTCTTATACATTCTAAAGAATGGAAGAGAGGGATATCATCTGGAAGGGCATATTGGGTAAAGCCCAATCAAGTAAGTAAGACCGCAGAAGCAGGAGAATCACTTCCAACTGGTGCTTTTGTTATCAGAGGAAAGAGGAATTACATAGATAATCTACCCTTAAAAGCAGTCTTGACCGAAATAAAATACAAAGGCCACCGTAAAATCACGTGTACACCTAGTTTAGTTGTAGAAAATAGAGATGATGATCACTTCAAAAAAATTGTTAAATTCATACCTGGTAAGAAAGACCAAAACGATTTTGCCAAGGAGATGGGAAGGTTCTTCAATGTCCCAGTTAAAGAAATACAAAAAATATTACCCCCGGGCGGAGTAAAGATAACTGAAAAACGAGAAAAATAGATAAAAATGGTTTAAAGAGGGTTAATACAAAGATTTTTCAAAGCTATTCAGCTTCTAAAAATGCCTTGTATGCTTTGTATGTTTGATAAAGATCCACTTTAGAGACAATCTCGAAAGGTGAATGCATACCTAATAATGGTGGACCAGCATCGATAATATCAAGGTTCAAGTTAGCCAAGAATTTGGCCACCGTTCCTCCACCACCTTCGTCGACTTTTCCAAGTTCAGCAGTTTGCCAGCAAACATCGTTTTCATTGAATATTTTTCTAATATATGCTACATATTCCGCATGTGCGTCGTTTGCACTGTATTTACCACCAGCACCAGTATATTTTGTTATAACTATTCCTTTACTCATCTTACCAGCATTTCTAAGGTCATGAACACTCTTAAAAGATGGGTTAACACCTGGATTAACATCCCCAGATATACCTTTACTGTTCTCGAGCATTATCCTGTAGTCTTCCATGGAGTAATCTCCCAAAGATTTAGCTAAAATCTGCTGGAATACTGATTCAGTAAACCTAGAATTGGCACCTGTGTTACCTTCACTACCTATCTCTTCTTTATCGTACATCAAAATCATGCTTGTTCTGGATGGGGTTTCTATATCCAACCCTGCTATCAAACTCGAATAGGCACATATCCTATCATCATGGCCATATCCACCTATCATACTTCTATCGAAACCAAGGTCTCTAGCTTGTCCAGCAGGAACTATCTCTATCTCAGCACTGGTTAGGTCTTCCTCCTTGATACCATACTTGTCATTCAATATCTTCAAAACGTTTATCTTAACTTTCTCTTCAACATCTTCGTCATCAATAGGTTTTCCTCCGATTATAACGTTCAACTCTTCACCCTTGATGACGTCCTTCATCTTTCTATCAGATTGTTTCTTTTTTGAAAGATGCGGAAGAAGGTCACTAGCTGCAAATACAGGTTCATCCGATTTCTCTCCTATCGATACATCAATAACCTCGCCGTTTTCTTTTACTATTTTACCGTGAATAGCTAAAGGTGTACTTACCCATTGGTATTTCTTAATGCCACCATAATAATGTGTATTAAAAAGTGCTAATAAAGCATCATTGTCTTCAAACACGGGTTGTGCTTTAAGATCTAATCGCGGGGAATCAATATGGCTTGCTAGTATTTGACAACCATCTGTTATCTTATTTTCCCCGATTATTACTATAGCGATAGCTTTGTCTTTATTCACAATATATACCTTATCACCTTGATTTAACTCAGTGCATTCGTCGATAGAGATAAACCCATTTTCTCTAAGTAATTCCACTGTATTATCAACAGCCTCTCTTTCTGTTTTTGATTTGGATATGAATTCTTTATATCTATCAGCAAAATCCATTATTTTAGATTCTGTTTCTTTATCAGACCCATCCCAGGCGTTAGGTATAGAGAATTTAAGTTCGTCTTCTAGATTAGATTTTTCTTCTGCCATTTTACCAACTAAAGGCATAAACTAAGGAGGTGTTATATTACGTTTGCGTCTTCATACAGGTTTACTTCGTTTAATATGTAAAACAACTAATATACACCACATTTAGATAGGAATAATTCCGAAAGTGTTATAAAGGGGTCGCATATTGATAAGAATACTTCATAAAATTATAAATCACTGGATAGTGCTGAAAACATGACTGAACTTCTAAAGGAATTGGAAGAAAAAAGAAAAAGGGCCAATTCCCAGGCTGAAAAATATAAGCGCCTTAGAAACGAGATGAATCAAGAGGCTAAGAAATGGGTCCAAAAGAGAGATGAACTTAATTCTAAGGTCAAAGAGCTTATAGGAGAGGGAAACGATCTTAAAGAAGAGCGTAACAAGCTCAATGAAGACGTTAAAAAAGCAAAGGAAATGAGAAATGAGCTTAATAAAAAAGTCAGAGAACTCTCTAACAAGCTAAAAAAGAAAAAAAGAGAGATTTTACCTAAAGATGGAAACTCTATCGAAGAATTGAACAAAAAGATCGAAAAACTAGAATATAAGCAGATGACCAATGTTTTATCAACTGATAAAGAAAAGGAAATCGTTGATGAAATTTCATCTTTAAGAGATAAAGTGAAAGAAAGGGAACGGTTACTTAACGAGAACGAAGAACTGAAAGAACTGTCAGAAAAGCTAGATGAAGCTAAAGAAAAAGCGGAGAAGTATCATGAAGAGTTGTCTAACAAAGCTGACGAGGCTCAGAAGAAACATGACAAAATGATTGAAATATTCAACGAAGCTGATGAAGTCAGAGAAAGAGCCGATAAAGCCCAGGCAAAATTTGTAGAAGCTAAAGTAGAAGC
>JBMCFZ010000061.1:0-4548 GCA_048620055.1 archaeon
ACGGAGTGAGCATGCCCACGGCCTTCAGCCGTGGGTGTGTGGGCTACATTGACTCTAAGAAATAAAAAGAATCAGTTTATACTTGTAGAAGTAAAGTCAGTAGGCGAAAAAAACGGCTACTGGAGATATCATGTGTCTGATAGCAAACGGAATAAAGAACAATACAGAGAAATGAAAGAACTCGCCGATAATGAAGTCCCTTGTATTTACTCAGTACGATGGAAGGGGGTCCCAGATCATCGAGGAGAAGATATATGGGAAAAGTGGGAAGTTTTTTTGATTTCCGATGAAGATAATCATCTTTATCAGAAGAATCAATCACACCCCTCCTATCGAATTGGAGAAGGCGAACCAGCTAGGAATTTCTTTCAAAAAGTATTATATTCTGAGGAGATGGAATCCATATAAGAATAGTCTTCCATAAATTTTTATTACCTCCTCCCAGGATTAATTTTATATATCTAAAGGTTGATGAATAAAAAGGATAGAAGATGGAAAAAAATAATCCCACCTTAACAAAAAAGCAAATTGAGAAAATATTTAAGGATAGGGCAGGAGCTGAAAATGTTAGTAAAGAGGCTAGGGAAAACCTTTTAGAAACTTTGAATGAAATTGCTTATGATATTGCTTACTATTCTGTGAAGTATAGTAAAAACGAGGGGAAGAAAACTGTCTCTGCCGAAAATGTTAGAGAAGCAACTAAATATGTTTTAGGATCAAAAACAGAGGAGAGGGAGTAGAAATGGTTCAGGATCTGTGGGATGAGTATTCCGAAGCACTTGCCGATACAATACTAGAGGCTCTCGAAACGAATGATTATGAAATACTGAGAGGCATTCAAAGATTTAGTTCTTGTACTATATGGACAAAACTGCAGGGGATGGAAGGATTGGTTAACACTTTATTCGAGAAAACTATTGAAGAAAAAAAAGAAGCTAAGGATCTAGAAGATAGGCTTATCAACGATGAGGTCCATTACAGGAATATTGGCGTTTATGAGTCAATGGAGGAGCGTAAAGATAAAAAAGAAGAGGGTAAGATTCCTATTCAAGATCTAAAAAGTATATTTAGTGGCACTAATAGACGTGTATTCTTACAAAATATAAAAAAGTTGGAGGATAAGGGTTTCATTGAAACAAATAGTCAAAGCGGATGGCACAATTGCCATGTTTGGCTACCTGATAAATACTGGGGAGACATAATAGAGGAATCCATCCAAAGAGGGAAAGAAGAGAGTGTTTATAGTTCTGCCTTGGGGAAAATGATTGCATTTTCATCTATGGATTCACCTACAAAAACTATGAAAGCAATTGTAATAGCTTTGAATAAGCATGGGATAAATATTGAAAGAGAAGATCTAAAGAAAATATATTTGCAGGAAGGTTTAGGCGAAAAAAAAATGATAAATTTTTTAAAAAGAGATCAAAGTAAAGAGGAAGAAATCAGGGCAATAGAGAATTTAGGTGAAAGAGAATTGCAATTTAAAAGGGAATTAGAGAGAGCGAACGAGAGATGTTTACAAAGAGCTAGAGATAGAGCTAGAACTGCAAGGAGGAGTAGCTAGTGGATAACGACAACTTAAGGATTTTGACTCCGTCTGAAATCAACGATACAAGAAGAGATGTTAAAGGAGAGGAATTTATAGAGATATTAAAGAAGGTTGAAAAAATAATTCTTCACCAGAAGAGACATGGAATTGAAGAAGGTATTAAGGGTTTTATCTTCCATGGGGATGTAGGATTAGGAAAAACAATGTTAGCCAAGGTGTTAGCACATGATTTAGGATGCAGATTGATTTTTATTGATGGTAGCGATATTGCTAGGCCAAAATATGGTGAATCTGAGAGTCAAATATCCGCCATTTTTGAAAGAGCAGGTGATTATAAGCAGGCGCTTATTTTAATAGATGATTGTGAATCAGTATTTCCTAGTCGGGATTGGATGAAAGGAGAATCATGGCATGTTGCTCAGAATAATGTGTTTTTCCACGAATTAGACAATTTGGACACTTCTAAGAATATAGTGATTTTGACGACAAATCGATATGATTTATTGGACAAAGCAGTTAAAGATAGATTGCGAAACATTGAGTTTCCTAAACCAAATAAAAAAGCATTGAAGGAAATAGCTGAAATAAAAATGGATAAACTTAAAATGAGAGGGAGGGATGAGGTATTAAATGAAATTGATGAAGGGAATTTTGAAACGGTTAGGGATCTTGAGAAGTTTATTACAGAAAAATACATTGATGAGCTGTCAAAAGAATAAGTATATTAATATATATAAGAAATTTGTTTGTCCATATGGACAAACTATTATTCTGGAGGAAAAAAACGATGTCATTCTTAATAATTAAAGTAAATTCGGAGAGCGCAAGGACACATCTTTCTAACTGGGCGAAGGGACACTCAAGAAAAGAACTACAAGACAAATTTGTTAGAGAATTGGGAAATGGAACATATTTAACAGAGGCAGATGGAGATATACTCGCCTTAGTTTGGTCTTTACGAAAAAGATATAAAGGAAAAGTCGATGTCTTTGTTGCTGATTTACTTAGAGAAAATAAGATTCCTGAGAATATAAAGGGGGTCGTAAAATGTCTGGAAAAAAAACCAAAGGCCAAAAAACCCTTGGAGAAAGTTTCGGAGGTGAAGATGAGATGCTCGATAAATTCGAACGAAGAGTGATAAAGATAGTAAAAGAGAATAGAAGAGGTAAAGCGCGAGATGAAATTCAAAATTTAGTTGAAGAGTATTACGAGGGTGAAGAATAATGTCAGATGAATTAAAAGTGAAAGTTAAAAATATAGCTGGATTTAAGGGTTCAGAAGAGTTTTCTTTGAATTCGGGTTTGAATGTTATAAAAGCACCAAACTCAACTGGAAAAACAAGTTTTGTGAAAGCTTTAGAACTACTTTCCATCCCTGAGCATGAATTGAGGGGAAAGGCCCATTATATGAATCTGATGGCCGATCCAAATAGAGAAAAAGCTACTATTGAGTTAGATAAATCTCATAAAGGAGAAAGAAGTTTTCGAAGAAGTGGTGAAAATTTAACGCAAGTCGATGGAGGTCCAATATTTGCTGATGGAGAGAAAGTCGCTGAGGTTTGTTTTGCTACTCCTGAAAATGAATTGATTAAGAAGATGTTATCTGGCGAATCTATTCAAGATTATATTGAACGTTTTTCTGATAGTGAACATTATGAAGCAGCTATTAGTATATTAGAAGATATCCACTCGGATTTAGATAGGCAACATCGAATGTATAGAGAGGACTTGATAAGGCTAGAAGAACAAGAAGAAGAACTAAAGAAAGAGAAAAAGACTTTAGAGGAAAAAAGGAATGCCCTTCAATCTTTGCCGGACATAGATATTTCAAAGGCAGCAGAAGATGAAAAATTACAAGAAAGAATCGATGAAAAAGAGAGAGAAAAAAGGGATTTGAAAGATAAAATACATAAAAAACGGACGGAAAAAAACACTCTAGAAACTAAACTAGAGAATTTAGAATCTGAAATTGAAATAAGGCAAGAACAATTAGATGACATTGGGAAGGACAGAAAGCGGATTAATGATCAACTTGAAGATATAGATGAAGAGTTAAGAGTAGTAAAAGAGGATATATCTAACTATCGCACCCAATTGAGTAAGATAGACGATGAACTAAAATTAGTTAATGAAAATTTTCAAAAGAGACAAAAATATGGAGAAGAACAGAGATGTGAAGCTTGTGGCCAGCCTCTTACCCTTAAACAATTACAACAATGGGAAGATGAACTTAAGGATGCAAAAAAAGATTATCAATCTAATTTGAAAAAATCTAAGAGGGAAAAAGAAGATTTATTAGAAAAACAATCTGACTTAGAGAGAGAGCTTCAGGATTTACAAAGACTACAGGATGAGCTAAATTCAAAACAAAAAACACTAGCAAACGTAGAAAGGAAAAAAAATAACATTGAATCAAAATTAGAGGATTTAACAGAAAAAAGAGATTCTATTGAAGAGGAGATAGAAGACTTAATTTCTGATGTTAATGAGAATCTAGTAGAAATACTGCATGAAAGAAACAAGTTATTAGATCAAATTGATGACGTTGAAGCAAGAATCGAATCTCGGGAAGAAAGAATAGATGATCTGAAAGGGAAAACCAAAGAAGCTGATGAAATAGTTGATAAAATGGATTTTACCGAAGACACAATTAAACATATGAAACGAAGAAAAGAAGAGATAGTTGATGCAGTAAGAGAAGCATTTAATGATAAGATTATGGAGATCTATGACGAACTAGGATTTGAAAATTTTGAAGAAATTGAGATCAGTAGGGATTATAGGGCCTACATACGGAGGCCTGATTATAATGAGAGATGGCCTATGGAAGCTTTATCAACTAGTGAACAAATAACTTTAGCAGTAGTTTTGCTAATTGCAGGAAAAGAAGAATATATGCCTGATTATCCTTTCTTCGTACTTGATGAATTAGTTACAAGTTATGATCCTGGGAGATTTGAGAAAATTAAGGAATACATTGCGGATGTTACTGAATATACA
>JBMCFZ010000062.1:0-4527 GCA_048620055.1 archaeon
GCATTTTTATTAATTAAATTAGTTTTTCGGTTACTTGATTATGTTAAGAAGTTTTCTTTTATAATCTTTTCCCGATGTTAATCAATAATTCTTTTCTTCAGTTGCTCTATTTCCTTTTCCTTTAATCCGATTAGAGGTGTATATATTGGCTTCTGGTATTTTTTATAATCTTTAAGTAATTCTTTAATGTTTTTAGTCCCTGTAACTGTTCCAACAGGCTCCGAGGTTTTTTTATCCGTTAAATCCCATTCTTCAAAGGATCTTTTTATCTGTGAATTTATCTCATTATCAATTGGTTTTATCATGCATCCTCTTTTCATCATCATCCAAGATGCTGCTAAATCCTCTTTCGTTTTTAAAGGTGATCTCAGCGTTCCCGCTACTCCCAGCGGTATTCCTCCCGGCCCTCTTGTTTTATCCGTAAATACATGCGCCTTGTCTCTATATACCTCTATATATAAGACTTTATCAGGATTGCTTAGATCCACTTCTAAACCTGTTTCTTTCTGTATTAGTGATCCTACTTCTATTTCTAAGTCTTTACTTGTAAATGAATATTTTTTAGATATCCTTTGAGCTTTAACTGCAAATGTGCCTGCTTTCCAGTCTTTTATTTTCTTTTCCGATTCTTTTTTAATTTCATTTACCTCAGGATTTACTTCAGTTGCTTTGGATAGAGAAACTACTCCAAATATCCTTTTCAGTACTCTAAGAGCTTTTTCTTCCTCTGTATCCGGATAGATATAGAGCCTGAGTCTTTTTTCAATTACCTCTGCTTTAATTCCTTCTTTCCTCAATGCTGTCCTCATGTTATTCGCTAGCTGAGTTAGGAATCTCTTTTTAACTGGTTTAGATTTTAGGAATATCTCTCCGAATCTAGCTACTATCATATTTTCATTTCCCTTGAATGTTGAATCTTTATTTATTGATTTCTTAAAAGAAAAAGGTCGTGGAGGGTTATATACCCCCCAACTCCATCGATACTATATGGAAACATAGCGCTGAAATGAGCTTATGTTTCCTTTATGGTTTGATTTACAGGTCTAAAGCTTTAAAATCTTAAAGTTGTCTGGATGCTAATCTAACATCTTCTGCAGTTACTGTTTTTCTTCCTGCGTGTCTTGCTAGTCTCATTGCTTGTGTTGATACTTCTGTTCCGACATCTTCTAGTAGATCTGCTAGTGCTTTTGCAGCTTCTCCAGAAACTCTGCTTGCTCCTGCTTCTCTAATTATTCTATCAACTGGTGCAACTGGTAGTTCAGCCATTTATATTCACCCCTACCATTAATAGCAACGAGGTTATATAAATACTTAAGGGTTTAAACCGACTGAAAAACGTGTTAAATACCATGAAAAGATACGTAAATGAAGAATTCATTAAAAAAGGAAAAGTAGAGGACCGAGAATACCAAAGAAACCTCGTCAAATCAATCGTGGAAAACAGATCCACTCTAGTAGTGGCCCCCACTGCTCTAGGTAAAACGATAGTAGCCGCATTAGCAATTGCAGAAAGACTTAAAGAAGAACCAGATGGGAAAACAGTATTCTTAGCTCCTACAAAACCATTAACAGAGCAACATAGAAAGACTTTAGAAGAAGTAATGGATTTAGATAGCAATAAATTCACTACTCTAACGGGTAAGATAAAGCCAAAAGAAAGATATAAGAAATGGAAGGAAAAACAAATAATCACAGCTACCCCTCAAACAACTCGAAATGATATACTCAAGGAGAAAATGCCTCTAGAAGAAGTTTCCTTAATAATATTCGATGAAGCACATAGAGCAGTGAAGGAATACGCATATGTATTAGTTTCAGATGAATATAAAATGCGTAGGAAAGAAGATAAACTGGTTCTAGCGTTAACAGCTTCACCAGGATCAAAGAAAAGTAAGATAGAGAGAGTTTGTAAAAATCTAGGGATAGATAATATAGAGATAAAAACGGAAGAAGATTCCGATGTAGAGCCCTACGTACAAGAAAAGGACTTCAACTGGATAAAAGTAGATTTCCCTGAAGATTTGAAGAAAATTAAAAAAGAACTACAGGGATACATGGCTAAATTATACTCAGAATTAAGGGAAGACGGATTCATAAACAGCTACGATGTAGACAGAACTAGGAAGAAAGAGCTGTTAAACCTGAGAAGAAGATTAATACAGATGGATAACAAAGGTCATAAAACCTACAAAGCATTGAGTAACGTTGCAGGATTAATGAAAGTTCATCATGCAATAGAACTTATCGAGACGCAGGGAGTAACTCCAACACTGAAATACCTCGAGAAGATAAGGGGTAAAAAAGGAAAAGATAAAACTAAAGCTGGAGAAAGAATGATAAAGGATCCGAAAATACAGAAAGCTATAGTAAACCTCCATGAAATGAGGGAAAAAAACAAAGAACATCCGAAGATGTCTAAAACAATTGAGGAAATCAAGGGAAAAATAAAGGATGGGAAAAAAATACTACTATTCACTCAATATAGAGATACGGTTCAAGAACTAGTGGAAAGATTAATAGAAGAAGAAATAGAGGTTCAAAGATTCATAGGACAAACTAATAAAAAGAATACAGATGGAATGAGTCAGGAAAGACAAAAAGAGACATTAGAAGAATTCAGGGAAAAAGAAGCAGCTGTACTTGTAGCAACTCAGATAGCTGAAGAAGGTCTAGATATACCCTCAGTGGATTCAGTGATATTTTACGAGCCAATACCTTCAGAGATAAGGCATATACAGAGAAAAGGAAGAGCGGGAAGAAGGCAAAAGGGGGAAGTAACTATAATGATAACGAAAAATACTCGGGATCAAGCTTACTACTGGGTGAGTAAAAACAGAGAGAAGAAAATGAAGCGAATGCTTAAGAAATGGAGAGATGAAAAGAGAAACCCAAAGTCAAAACACGATCCGAAAATAAACAAATCACAGAAAACACTAAACCAATACACAGGGAAAGGAAAAAGTGAATAAAATGAAGAGGAAACCTAGGAAAAAACCATTAATCTACATGGATAAAAGAGAGAATAACTCAGGAATAGAGGAATACCTGAAGAAACATGACTTGGAGATAAAGAAAAAACAACTGGAAGTGGGAGATTACCTAGCTTCGGAAAGAGTAGTGATAGAGAGAAAAACACATAAAGATCTGGTTGACTCAATAATAGATAAAAGGTTATTTGAACAGGCTAAAGACCTTAAAGAACACTTTACGAACCCAATAATAATTATAGAAGGAAGAAGAAACCTACAGAGGAACATACATCCCAATGCATTAAGAGGAGCATTAGCATCGATAGTTCTAAATTACGAGATACCAACTTTATACACAAAGGATAAAGAGGAAACAGCTGCAATGATCTATAGAATAGCTTATAGAGAACAAGTAAAAGAAAAAAAGAAAGTGAGGGTAAAAGGGAAAAAAACACCCCTATTACTGGATGAACAACAGCTTCACCTAGTACAATCACTACCAGGAATAGGGCCAGAGCTAGCGAAATCAATACTAGGAAAATTAAAAACCATTAAAAGACTTGCGAACGCAAGTAAAACACAGTTAAGGGAAATAGATGGAATAGGAAATAAAAAAGCTAGGAAAATAAGAGAAGTAATAAATAAAGAATGGAAGAGAAAAAATAAGATCTAAGCTTTAGTTATTTTCATTTTCTTAGATAATTTACCAATCTCATAGTCAACCACGAATAAACTACCTATAAACAGAGGTATCCAATACTGAATTAATCTATAGATCCCAACAGCTAACACTGATAAGCTGAGAGGAGCTACAGAAGATAATAAAATAACGGAAACCACTTCAAAAGCTCCAAGTTCCCCTGGCATAAAAGAAAACCATCCTACCAACCTAGAAACTAACAAGAAGAAAAATATAGATGACAAGGGAGCTCTTATGCCAACCCCTATAACTACAAATACAAATATAGCTGCTGTAGAAGCATGATGTAAAAACATGAATATCGTTGAATTAAATAATCTTCTCTTATCACTTAAATAAGGTGTAATCGCTTTATCAAAGGAATTGAAGAAGTTTATTGATTTCTGAATCAATCTCTTCTTAGAAATTTTATCAAAGAACCTGAGTTTCTTAGCAATGCGTACACCTAAAGAAGCAAAAAATTCAAAAAGACCTCTAGCCTTCTCAGTATATACAATGATGTAAATTAATAACATAACTAGAGATAATAACATTCCGAAAGTAACTAGGAATAAAATCAAGACCCATTGCTCAACAGAAGAACTTAAAATAACCCAAGGTAAAATAATAACTGACAATAAAATAAATCCAAGAGCCCAAGTAAATAACTGAGTAATAACAGAAGCAATGGAAGAATCTAAGCTAGTAATACCTTTTTTGTAACCTATATAACCCATAGTGAGTTCACCGGAGGGAACAACTCTAGGTAAAATCCTTTCAGCGAGAAATCCAATCATCACAGACTCCAGTAAAGAGAAGAAATTTGTAGTATCAGTGAAGAGCTTTAACAATATGGACCAACTTATTAAATGCATTAAG
>JBMCFZ010000063.1:0-4488 GCA_048620055.1 archaeon
ATACCTTTCTTAGGATCTCAAAGACCAAAAACTGATTAAACCAATTATTAATATTGTGGTAAGTATTGCTAGCAGTGTTAATGGTGTTTCTTCAACTATGAAAGTCATGTAACCTACGGATAAGATGATCCCTATTATTAAGCCTGCTATTACTCCTAAGCCACCGACCTTTGGAATTAGAGGTTTTTCTTTTTTATGTAAGTCCGGTACTATTAACCCTAGATCTTTCTTTCCAGAGTACTCAATCTCTTTGACTTTCTTTATAAGTGATTTGAAGGTGTAAAAAGAGGAAAAAAAGCTTATTAAGAACACTGTGACTAGAATTGTTAAAAGGGACGAATAATTGATTCCTAGGTTCATTTTCTCTCTCCTTTTTTAAGATTATTTTTTAGGAAGCTCTTCAGGTTGTGGGGGTAGATCGTGTCTTTTCTTGGTGAAGTCAGTGAATTCGTCTGGATGTGGTATTTCATCTTTGTTCTTTACTTCGTAGATCATTACCCACTGGTTCTCATACACTAAGTCCAAGTGTTTCAGTGATTCATCTCTGAAGAACATTCTATTTGAAAGTGAGTATAAACTTGGTGTGTTAGATGTCGGAGTAAACATTCTTCCAGATCTCTCACCCATTTGAACATTGCTAATTGTTCCAGGAACAAATAACTGCGGTCCTTGGCTATCTTCCCGTGGGAAAACTCTAGATTCAACTTCCTCTATCTCCACTCCTATTCCCGGCCATGTAGTCTCTTCGATTAATTCCTGCCATTCTTCTTCGGACCACTGTACAAATGCTTGGTATTGATCTCCTTCAACCGGTCTGAAACATGTCATCATTCCTTCATCTCTTTGACATGGGAAGTTTTGAACCATTCCAGCATCCTTATTTGCAATCGTGGTTAAAGCACCCCATTTACCGAGAACTATCTCCTTATCTATCACAATGTAGTCAGTGTGAAGAGGCTTTAATAGTGATAAAGATTCTTTCTCAGCTTCATCTAATGCATCTTGATCCGTTTCACACGTGTATTCCGATCTGAATAACTGTGCTCCACCTTCAACCGTATCTGTTTCCTTTTCCTCCGTACATTCAGGAGTATGAGTGAAGGAACTTGCAGTGGTGTACACTGAGGAGGGAAGGTCTTTTATGTTATCTGAAGTTACAAATACTTTATCTTCATTATAATAATTTGTCCAGTGTCCGTAGTCCCACCAGAATGTGAAAACTGAATTTTTCTCTACTGTTTCATTCGAACCTATCCAGTGTATTGCTTCCTGCCATTCCGGATAGAAACCACTTTCATACTGTTTGCTTGTGTTTACAGCGGTCACCGCGTTAGCAATGAAGAAAACCATAAGTAATGCAAGAATCACTAGAACTATGTATTTGTAGAGATTAACTTTATTCTTTAAGACGAATTTAACCATTCTTTCAGATAATCCGAAGAAGTAACCAACGCCTAAGGCAACTCCCGATGTTAAAAAGAATGTTCCAATCGCTCTTTTCGTAATCATTATCAATAAACCAAATATGAATGCTAAGGCGAGTATATCCCAATGATAATTAAAATCTTTTCTCACGAACGGCATGATGAATAACTTAGCAAACAGTATTATCGCTGCAGTTAAAGCAAGCCATATAGACAATCCAAACTGTTGATTTGATAATGTTCCAATCCTTTCGACTAAATCTCCTTCATATCCTTTTTGCTCCGCAATAGTCTGATCAATCCTACTACTATACTCTTCTCCTCTTTCAGAATCGAATCTACTAGCTTCTTCCTCACCAATGCTTATATCTAAACCAGTGGAACTAGCTGGGGAATTAATTATTGTAGGTCCAAGTATCAAACCTCCTCCTATCAGGAATATTAAGGAGAGTATTATTCCTTTCTCCACTGCATGTCCGTGAAGTAAGGATCTAGGTTTCTTGAAAGTTGAAAAAATTGATTTGCGTTTACCTGAGACAAGTAACTCTATTATAGATCCTATTAAGAGAGCTAATCCTACGGGTAGAATTGCATTCACACCGTAACTGATACGAGGATACATCACTATAATTGGTTCTACAAGCACTGAGAATAATACGAATATACATCCATACAACATCCATTTCCTCATTTTTCTTCTATCTTCACTTTCCTTGTAGTAATCGAATGTCTTTAAAGCACCGTATATTATGAAGTAGAGCCCTATAGTACCTCCTATTAATAATACTACTACGTTGTAAGCTTGCCATACCAATGCAAGCCAACCTAAAGCAAGGGTTGTTGCTATTCCGTACTTCCAACTCTTCTTCTTAACCGTCAATACGAATAGGGTTAATGCTAAGAAGAAAAGCATGAAACCCATCGCGTCATTCTCCGCGTGACCAAATATCGAGTAGAAAAGATTAGCTGACATAACACTGAGGAATAAACCTGAAGATAATCCAGTGGTTCTACTGTAAAGATGTTTACCTAAGAAGTAAATGAATACTACTGCTAATGCTCCATAAATAACATTCATCCAAGACATTATGTTACCCATCAAACCGTAATTGAAAGGCTCCACAGGTCCTCCCATAGCTCTATAAATCAATGCATTTGGAAGCCAGAAACCAAGATTAGTTGGGTTTCCTTTCCTGCCCCAAGGGTAATTGGTCATTGAAGCATGAGTTGGAAACCATCCTCCTTGTGCTACATGTTTACTCCATCTAGCATCCCAGAAGCTGTCGAACCCCATTAATCCTCCTGTTTCAAGTTCAGGTACTTCTTGATCCGCTTGCATCAAGTTCTGTCTAGGTAGAACTCTAATTCCAAAGGCAAATAAAAATAAGAATAAAGAGATAGCTATATCTATCTTATGAGTTTTAAAGAACCCAACAAAGCCACTTAAACTGGGTTTTTTCGGTTTTTTCAATTTCAAATCCATGGAATCACTAATTTTCTACTAATTTTCTATTGTTTTCTATCGATTATGTTTCCCGCTAATTATCCTTATTAACTTCCTATTAATATTCTTATTATTCTCCTTAATATTATTTGGAAACCCCTATATTAAACTTGTCACTTGAACTATTTTCAAACAATGTATCCAATTAAAGTGAGGGTAATTCCCGCTACAACGGGAATAGATACATTATCATAAGGAAGGTAAAGTTCAGCTAAAGAACAAGCTAAACAAACCACTACAGCATGATGAATAGGGAGTAAAACAGAAGAAATCAATAAACCCATTATAAAACCAGCTAAAGAACCTCTAAAAGTCTTCTCCTTATATAATTTTATCTTTCCAAACCTCTTACCAATCATTACAGTGAAAGAATCAATAATTGAAACCAGTAAAATTGAAATAAAAGCAGTGTAAGTTGAAAAAACAGTTACAGCTATTAAAGAACCGATAAAAAAAGTAATAACTCCTTTACATGGTCTTTCATCTTTCCTCTCCATCGTATTGATGAATAAATCGAAAACAGGTAAATTACATGTCTTAAGACGCTCGGAGATAACAACACTTAACAGCAAACCAATACCGAAACTTAAAATCGCTATTCTTCTAGGAATATATAGGATTGAGAAAGCAATAGCTATACCCATAACCAAATGAAACAAGTTTCTTCTGAACTCCAAGCTAATGCTCATGAATAAATTATTCTCCCGCATCTTTTTAACCTAAAGGTTACACTGAAAGAAGATTCTTTGGAAAAATACTTCAAAGTACTCTTTTAACTTTCCTCAAGTCAGCAACACCTTAAGAACTGCTAAGACAAAAAGAATAAAATCACAATATGGGTTAAGCGAGATAAAATCAAGAGAATCTGAAGAAATCCAACTAAAAGCTAAAAAATTCGTCAACAAGATAGAAGAAATTTTAAATCGCACTAAAGGAATTGGCACCCACCGGATTTAGATAGTGGAAAAGCTTGAAAAACAAGCAAAAAACATAAAGTTCGGAAAAAATATAAACAAAGAGAAATTAAAAATACTGAAGAAATAATAATACCAAACAACAAAAAATAACAAGTAAGTAACATTTAAAGAACGAAAATAACCAAGACGCTGAAACTCAATTCATGGCCCCGTAGCTCAGCCTGGTTAGAGCGCTGACCTTATATGGCGCGTTCTGACGCAAATTCTCAGGCGCATACCGGAGAAAGTCAGAGGTCCTTGGTTCAAATCCGAGCGGGGCCATTTCAAATCATTGTGAATAAAATGGTTACAGAAAAACAAGTCAAGGAAAAATTAAAGGAAGTTAAAGACCCACACATAGGTCTAGATATAGTTTCACTTGGATTCATCAACAAACTAAACATAGATGGAAATAAAGTGGACATAGAAGTAGTTTTAACATCACCAGGATGTCCAATGGCACGACAGATAACTAAAGAAGTGGAAAAAGCCGTGGAAAGCATGGAAGAAGTTGAAGAAGTAGATGTCAGTTTAAATCTGGATTACCAATGGACACCTGAAGACATGTCCGAAGAAGCACAGGAAAAACTGGGACACTTGTTCT
>JBMCFZ010000064.1:0-4483 GCA_048620055.1 archaeon
GGGTACACCATATCCACTGATAGAGATTTTTCCACAAGGTTGTACTTTATTGTATTTTCCTGTGTTTCCCCTTCTTCATCGATAAATGTTATTGTGGAGTTGTATGTTCCTTCTTCATTGGAAGTGTTTCCAAGGAATATGGTTAATTTTTCATCATCTTCTTCTATTATTGATGTATCTAAATCCTTAGACTCTACTTTTTCCCAATTTTCTTTCCCTATCTGTATTTCTATATTAACAGGTAATCCATAAGAATCAACTTCTGTTAGATCTAAAGTTTCATTTGGTTCAAGTGTTTCCTCCACTGGACTGATAACTTGAACTGTAGCTACTGTTATGGTTGAAAGAATTACTAGAAAGGTCAATGTTTTAACGGTTCTGGTGAGTATGGATTTTCTCATGTTTTTATTTTGTTTTTCTATTTATTTATCTTTTAGTGTTTCTCCACATGTTTCTTCGATTTCTTGCCAAGGTATTTTCAAAGTTATTTTTCCTGTAGCTGATTCTATGTAGATTGATGGTTTTCCTGTGCTTGCTGTAAGTTTATCTAAATCTATCGTTGTTTTATCCGCTTCCTTATTTTTTTTCAGTTCCTCTAAGAAGGTTTTTGTTGTTTTAAGTTGTTTTAATTTATACCATATGTCCTCGAAGTTTCCTTCTCCCTCTATTATTCTTTTACCTTTATTTACTGTGAGTTCAGCTGTTGGGATTAGTTTCTTTACTTGTTCTTTGATTTTCTCCGGGTTTTCAGTGTTTCTTATGTTTGTTTGAATCTTCATTTTATCCTCTCTTGATTTAGATTTGTAGGTATCTTTTGAGTATTCCTTTCTGTTCTATGATTTTTTCTATTCCTTCAGTTACTTCAGTTTTTTTAACAGGTTTTTGGTATCTTGAAGGAATTTCTTCTGACTTTAGGATTGACTTTATCTTTTCTTTAATTTTCCTATGTTTTCTTTTTTTCAATGCGTAGAGCCTTTCTCCCTGAATGTGTATCTCCTGATTTTCTTCTTTTTCCATGAATCTCTTTGAGTGTTCTTTGTTGTAGAATGGTGGACCCATGTGTCTTCTGTATTTTGGCAGTTCTTTGTTTCTTATTTCTAGCAGTATCTGTGTTTTTGTGTTTTCATCTGTCCAGTGCGCTGATCTATACACTTTAAATTCATCTTGGCTTAGTTTCTTAGTTACTTGTTTTTCTAATTTTCTCAATTGACTCCATGCTGTCTCTGGAACAGTTTCTTCCGGGTAAGGCATTTCTATTAATATTAAGTTTTTTTCTTTGATTTTTTCTCTGTTTATCTTTATTTTTGACTTGAATTGTTCTTTGGTTGGATTTTTTAACAGTTTTCTGGATTTTACTATGAATCTTCCAAGTGTCTCTTCTGATATTGCTGCTGCAGCATTTCTCTTTGGGTCTATTGGATCAATTATGACTAATGGATCTTTGAATTCTTTTTCTCCGTGTTTCTCTATATCTATTTCTTGGTTTCTCTTCCATTTTGAAGCTGCTTTTAGAGTTTCTTCGAATGTGTTGTACTTTAGTATAAGTAGTTCCGTTGTGTATCCTGAGAACCCTCTTGTTTTTTCATCTGCTCCGTAGCAACCTATGTTTTTCAGGAATTTTTTCAGTAGTTTTACCTCTATCTTTTGTTCATCTTTTATGTTTTCTTTTAGATATTGATTATGTAAAGGTGTTCTGTCAACTGCTGATAGTAGTTCTCCTTCGATTTTAAGTTCCTCTTTGTTATCTTTGTATTCTTTTACTTCATAACAGGGAACTAGGTCTATATCTATTCCTTTGACTTCTGCTTTTACGTAGGGATGTTCAGCGTAGTGTGTTGTTGGCTTGTTATTTTTAAGAATTTTTTTACCTATTTTTATCCCTTCTTTTTCCAGTTTCTCTCTTTTAGTGTCTGGGGAGAAATAGAAAAATATATCTATATCTGGTTTTTCAGGTAGGTATGTTCCTCTTGCCGTTGATCCTGCTGGAGTTGCTTTGTATCCTTCTTCTTTTAATCTTTGGATTATTTCTTCCTTTATTCCCTTTATTTTTTCTTCAGTACCCTTCGAAGGTTTTAGTTGTCTCTTTATTTCCGAAAACATGTTGTTTCTTATTGGGTTTTTTATGTTTATAATTACCTGTAGTTGAAGTTTTTCTATATATTGTCATTTAGATTAAGAATAAGATGGATATAGCTATGATTCCTACGACCACTGTTACTAAGATCAGGATAAATTGTTTTAGTGTTAAGTTAATGCTTTCAGCTATTTTTGATAGTTTTTTAGTGATCTTTGAAGATTTTTCTGCTTCCATCGCTTCTTTTTCTTCTAATCTTCTTTTTCTTTCTTCAATCTCTATGTGTCCCTCTTCTTCTAAGTAATTTATGTAGTGTCTTATGAGATCCTCAGAGTATTCCATGTCTTCAGCGTATTTTTTTATGTTTATCTCTCCGTTTTCTTCCTCTATTTTTTCAAGTACCTGTATACAGGTTTCATCCTCCATATCTTTTTTCAGTATTTTACATTTTCCTTCCATAGGGATATCCTCCTCCGATATCTTTTCAGTTATAACTTGAATCAGGTAATCTGATTTAGTGAATATGAGCGTCATGAGGATTATTGTAAAAGCTAAAACTATCCCTAAGTATATCAATGGATTTAATCTTTCTCTTAGGATTTCTTTCGATGCTTGAAGGTAATTTGACTCATTTACTGTGCTTCCAGATACCTCTATGTAGTTTGGTAGCGGTTCTTGATAAACTATTTTGTAATCAGGAGCCGATCTTGTTCCTTGGAATGGATTTATATCTGTCCATTCTTCGTTTTCCAGGGCTTTTACCCATGCGAATTTTTGTTCTTCTCCATCCTCACCTATCACTATTCTACAAGGGATTTTCTCCTGTATACACATTTCTTTATAGATTATTGATGCCTCTAAACTGTTTAATTCTTCTTTATCTAAATCTACATCTTGTAAACTGGTGAATGTTCCTCTTTCTGCTGTTTCTTTTTCATCCGATATTATTGAGAGCATTTCAATTATTTTCTGTGATGGGTTTTCCCCATGTATTTCAACTTCCAAATCTCCTGTTGTTTCTATGAGAGGATTTTCAAGGAAAGCTGAATATCTGTGTGGGAAGTTAAGTTGGTTTTCTTCCGTCCATATATTCACCGGTTTAAACGTTATTTCAAGAGTTATCTCTTCACCTGGACTTAATTCTGATGTCTTCTTTATTTCTTTTTCCGATAAATTTGAAAATGGTTCTTCACTTTTCAAAGGAATATTTGTTATTGCTCCTAAAGAGTTTCCTTTGTAATCTTGATTCGTAAATATCATGTAGTTATCTGTTTGTTCCTCTACAGCGCTTGGATAGAATGCTTTTGATTCAAATAGATTTTTTACCTCATAAGATGTTTCTACTTCTTTGGTTTCTCTTCCTATGTTTTCTAAAGTTGATATGGCTTTTATTCTATCTTCCTGTATGTATAGTTCCTTTGTTGACTCTATATCGTCCACTTGACCCATGAATTCTAAATTGTATTCATTCTTTTCTTTTTCTAATATTATCTCCTGTCCTTCTATAGGTATTAATTTATAGGGATTTCCATCTACAGTGACTGTTGGAACCATATCAATTTCAAATTTATTATTTATGGTTATTGGGTGCTCTGATAGAACTTCTAAACCTTCTCCTGTATGTAATCTTGCAGTGTATTTCTCTGTTGATATTACGTGTTCTTCTCCGTATTCCCCTATCGTGTTAATGCTTAACCCAGTTGTTAAGGAAACTAATAACACAGCAATAATTGTTAATATCTTGAATTCTATTTTCATCATCTTAACCCATCCTTATTTTTTCAATTGTTTTGTATACAGGTCCTTTAGGCGTTAATTCGCTTTCTATTAATTCCACTTCATTTGCTTGAATTTCCATATACTCCTTATCAAATTCCTTAAATATTTTCCCTATTCTTTGATTTGGCTTTGTTTTAACCCTTGCTATTGTTACATGTGGTTTGTAAGTTCTTTTTCTTTGTTCAAATCCTTTTTCCACGTATTTTTCTTCAATTTTCTCAGCTAATTCCTCTATTTCAGGTGATTTTACACCTATCCATATCACTTTTATGTAACCCTGGTTCGGAAATGCACCTATCCCCTGTAAATTTATTTTAAAGGCACTGAAATTCTTTAATTCTTTGAGTGCTTCTTTTGATTTCTTTATTTCCTTTTTCCTTACGTCTCCCAGGAATTTCAGGTTTACATGGAGGTTTTCTTCTTCAACTGTTTTAGTTGAAGGAAACTTCTTTAGATATTGAATTAATTCCCTTATCTTTGAATTTGGCTTTATTCTTATTGCTACGAATAATCTATGTGTCATTTTTAGTTTCTTTAGTTATTTGTATTTTTTAAAGAGTTTGAAGTTATATTTGTTACGGTTGTTTATCCTCATATACATTTAGTTATATTAGCTTTGTATATAGATAG
>JBMCFZ010000065.1:0-4478 GCA_048620055.1 archaeon
TAATTCAGATTGAAGCGTATATCCTATTTGGTCATCAGAATTAAAAGGTGAAGTATCACTTGAATCATCTAAGTTTTCAAAACCGTCATCAGTTGAAGAATCTTTATCTATTAAATCTCCACTATCAAAAGTATCTACAGTATCTATTTGTATTTGGTATCTTATATCATCTCCGTCTGGATCATCTCCAGTAAATTTTAAAGTTGGAGTACTAGAAAAAACAGCTCCCTCATCATCTGGATAATCTAAAGAAACAGAGGGTGGTCCTGTTGATTCTGTAGTTACTTCAACCGTATCACCATAACCTGTTCCTGCTGAATTTATAGCATAAGCTTTTATACTATAAGTAGTTCCAGCACTTAATCCATCTATTGTTAAGCTATAACTTCCTGTCCCAAAACTTCCTTCTTCAAAAACAGTATTATCTGAAGTATCAGGGTCTCCTCCTGAACCTTCTACATAACAAAATCCTCTCTCACTACAGTCTTCTCCTCCAGTATCATCAATAGAACCATTACCATCAGTAGAACTATCTGTTGTATTAGTACAAGAATCAGTTGAAACACTTGGAGATGAAACGTGCGTTCCTACAAAATAAGGTGGAATAGGTAAATCGTGTTTTTCAAACCACCAACATAAATGTATGAACTTTGGAAGCCCTTTTAACCAGTAATGTAATTTTAGTAGTAAATCTTTTATCATCTAATTGGTAAACTAGAAATTCTATTAACCATAAAGTAGTGAAATCTGTTTTTATTTAACTTTAGGGTTTTAACTTTATTTAAATGACTATAATTTGAAATATCTGAATTCTTAGTAGCGTCTAATATTATATAATTTGCTTTTTCTTCTATATTTTTCACGAACTCTTTTGAGAAAACAAAATCTGGTGGTTCTTCTTTTTTGTCATAAATGTCTATAATTATAGTATCAAAATTAGGACAGTCTTTAACATATTCTTTCGCGTCTGCTTCTATTAGATTTACATCATACCAATTAGGTGCTTGTTCTATGTCTATATCTACTCCTGTTATAGGTACCTCTCCATAAAATAATTTAATCAATCCTGCAGTTGTTCCTCCAGCATATCCTAATATTAAAACACTTTCAGGTTTATATTGTGGAACTATATAAATCCAAGGACCAAAAGTTAAGTATTTAGTACAAGGATATACAGAGCTAATTCCACCATATTTAGATTTTATATTTTTCATTTATTCCAATACTGACTATTCCTACCTTTCGGTTTTCTATTAGCATAATTTAGAATATCTTGTAAACTTAATTCTTTTATATGTTCGCAGTGATAATCAAAGTGAGCCCATACTTTAAAACCTTTTTCTTTTGCTCTATCGCAGAAATTATAATCTGCTGTTGTTCTTTCTGTTCCTTTCTTTTGCCAAATATCGTTCCATACTGGACCATTATCGTCTTGATCTACTGCTTCTATTACTCTCCTTGCTATTAAAATACAACCTGAACCGTGAGCATCTACTTCTTGTATTCCTTGATGTTTTTCTGGTGGTAAAGATTTAAATTGTTTATTTGGTACTTTGTCCATTGCTACTGGATAAATTATTTCTCCTGACCATTGAGGAGTAGGTAATCCTATTATATCTTTATTGAGCTCAATTAAATCTAAAGGATTCTTCATTGGGGGATTATCGGAATCTAATATTAAAAGAAAATCATATCCGTCTGGTAGAAAGCTATTCTGGATAGTTCTATTTACATTTTTCGTATAAGGTTTTGCTTGTGGAAAAGCAATAGTTACTTGGTATCTTCCGTCTACTACCATTCTTAAGCATTGGTGAGCTACTTCCCTTCTTATACTTCCTCCGTTATGAACTGCTACTAAAACCTTAGTATCGTCTGTTTCTGGTGGCTTATTCTTTGTTATATGGCTTATAGCCCTTTCTTTTTCACTTTCAAGGGGTGTAATACCTGTATAGTCAATAATCTTCTCTACGGTGTCTTCTGGCTTCTCTATTATATCTTTAAAGGTTAATTTCAAGTCCTTTTTCTTATTAAAGTGTTTTTCTATCATTTTTATCCTTTCATCGTGTAGATATTCGGCTTGTTCTTCTTTCCAACCGTAATGCTCCATCATACTATTTACTACATCTTCTTTAGGTCTTTTACACCAGATAAGATTGGGGTTACAGACTTCTTTATACTTATCTATTACTTGAGCAGTTGACGGAACTTTAAATCCCCAGAACTTATGTTCCGTCCCTCTCATATTTATTCTAGTTTCTATTTTATCTAAAAACTCGTCTTCTGAGATATAGTCCTTAATATAATTAAGGTTTAAATTTTTAAACATCTTGTCCTCCCAATGACCAGCAGGATTATTTTTATCAGCAGGAACAAATTTATCTCCCATATAAAAACCGAGATAAAACATCATTCCTGCTAAAGCAGATGTCCCACTTCTGCCTGTGCCTAAAACTATATAAGGGTCTCTGTACATAATTTATTTTTATTAGATTTATCTCCTAATCCCTGCCCCCATAAAGGAGCAGAGTTAAGATTTCAGCCGCTGAACTCTTAATCTTAGCTGAAAAAACCTTAGGAAAATGTTATTTCCAACTCTAGTTCCCAAGTTTGTCCTTCGGATTTTGTCCCTTCATCAGATGTAGTTCGGTTTAAGTTAGTTCCATCATTATCAGTACTATCATTTGAAACTGTAAACTCTTGCCAGTCGTGGTTTGCCTCATCAGAAGCAAAACTTGCTTTCCAAGTTATCTTTTGGTCTGTTCCATAAGTTGGATAACCGTCTTCCATTCCTTTGTAAGTACTAGATCCTTGAAGTCCTGTCATATCAGTTTCGGTAGAAGCACTAGAATCACCAACACCTAAATAGGCATTAGAACTATTCCATTCAGTTCCACCAGTAGAGCCAATTAGTTCGGTTAAGAGATTAGCTCCTTCATCTAAAAGAGCATTACCTTCAATCTCACTTTCTTCGTATAGCTCACCGTTTTTATCATACTTTTTTATTTTCCAGTGAGCGTTTTCTATCCCTTTTTCTAATAGTTTTTTGTCCATTATTATTTCTTCTCTTTTTTCACAGCTTTGATTTGTTCCTCTGCTTCTTTAGCAGATTCAACAAACTTTTCAGCTTTAGAAAGAGAAACTTCTCTATAAGCACCAACTGAAGGGTCATAGATTTTTACTTTTTCTTCTTTAGCCATAGTTGGTTAACTTTGGTTAATTTATCAACCTTTAAGTTCCTCCCCCTCATTCTCTTTTGAGATTAATTTATTTCCTCCTACCCACCCTCCATAACTTGAAGGGTGGGATAGGATTTTAGAGTTATGCTACAGCGTCTTCAATTAAGTAAGCCGCATCGTCTGTTACGATTCCTCTATCGTAACTATCTCTAACTCTAATGAATGTTCCTCTTCTGTCTTGGTCATACCATCTGTCAACTTCTCTGTCTGCGTCTTTAAAGTAATATCCAAAGGATACACTCTTAATAGTAGGATTAGGTTCTACATAAAGAACCCAAGCGTGTTTTCCCCAGATGTATTCTAGAGAATCAGTTCCTCCTTCGTCAGAATCGTTATACCCTGTTTGTCCTACAATTACATTCTCTACATCGAATAAACGAGCAAGAATATCTGTAGTTGCAGCACCAAATTGAGAGTATTTAACTCTATCAATTACATCAGGGTGGTCTAATAATGCGTCATAGACTTCTTTCCCAAGAAGCAAAGTATTTGGTTTCTTAAGAATTGAGCTATGAACATTCTGACGAGCAGTTTTAATGTCTCCAATAGGATCAGAATCAGAATAATCACTCCATTGGTCTGTGCCAGAAAGAGTGACATTATTAGTCAAGTTACCAGTGTCTTGCATATAACTTGCTAATCTTTCTTCCTTACCAATCATTAGTTTTTCTGTTAACGCTTCAGTAGCATCTACTCTTGGATTAAGAGGAGAATCTGCTTGTGCCTGAATTTCGTCAGGAACAAGTTGCTTTAAAGCGTGTTCAGTTGTTTGGTAAGTACCCTTAGCAGCCATTCCGTATTCTGTTTCGTGTGTTCCAGAACCTGGAGCTCGTCTATCTTCAGTACTCCTTAAATGGCTTTTATCATACTTATAGTATTTTCCACTGCTCTTATTAACTCTAATAGTTGGCAGAATCTCATCTGCTGCAAATCGGTCATTACTATACTTAACGGAAATATTAGATAACGCTGTGTCTATTGTTGTGTTCTGTTTTAATGGTTTCATAATTTTTAGCTATCGTCAGCGTGAGCAGTGAATGGGGCTATGACTACTTTTCCAATTCCTCCTTGAGCGGAAGAAGCTTTAATACACATTCCAATGCAATGCTCTCCAGCACTATCAGCAACTTCACCAGTTCCAGAATCAGTAGAAGTTACATATTTGCCAACATCAACAGCTTCGTTCATTTCTAATTTAGAGATACCAGCAATCTTAACGGTTACTGATTCTCCGTCTGAAGC
>JBMCFZ010000066.1:0-4467 GCA_048620055.1 archaeon
TAAGAGTATGAGTATCTTTTTCAGGAGAATTAACCATACCATTAGGAATATTTTTAATTTCTACTTCTTCTCCCATAGTCACTTCAAAATCCATATCCTCCAATTCCTGCCTCATTTCTTCTACTGTTGTAGAGTTCCATTCTCCACCTTTATAAGTTATATTATCATTATTTAATTCATCTGCTATTTCTTCATAATCTAATGAACCTTTTCCACCAACAAAATAATCTCCAATCTCACTTCTTTTAACATCTACTTTAACCTGATAAGTATTTTCTCCTTTTTTTTCAATATCTTTATCAACAACTTCAATAATATAATCATTTATCCATTCTTTACTTTCTTCATCACTTTCATTATAATCAGAATTTTTTCTTTGAATTGTGTCTGTGTATGTTTCCTTTACATTTAGATGCTCTTCTCCTAATCCACTTGTAAAGTTACTTGCAGGAGATACAAAACTAAACATAAATATTCCTAAGATTATGCTTACTATAAACATTAGTTTTGTTTTGTTCATTTTCCTTGACCTCCTCCTAATAAAAATCCTAATGCAAGACTAATCAAAGTCCATATGAAATAAGGTATCAGGGTATCTCCTGACAAGCAGGTTAATTTAGCTCCGTCTGAAATTGATGAATCTGAACAATTCATTTCTGTTCTGAAATCATCTACTCCATCAACCATAAAAGGCATTATCATTATTCCAGAAATCCAAATAATCAAAGCTATTATTACTGCAAAATATATATTTCCTTTTTTATTCATACTAACCTCCATATTGTTAATCCAGCAAATCCAAATATTATAGGAATAAAAAGGTGATGCATATCTATTGAAGT
Source organism: archaeon (assembly GCA_048620055.1). Classification (GTDB taxonomy): domain Archaea; phylum B1Sed10-29; class B1Sed10-29; order B1Sed10-29; family B1Sed10-29; genus B1Sed10-29. The sequence continues at coordinate 843 of JBMCFZ010000066.1, forward strand.
GCAAAGAGCCTGTCTTGGCTGACTTATTGAATCTGAATCACAATTAAGTTTATCACTTGTTTCTGAAAGAGTATCACTAAGTGCTGGAGCTATTGCCAAACCTAACAAAAAAAGAATTGTTGCTAACATTAATCCTACTAATAATGTTATTCCTTTTTTATTTTTCATTTTTAATTAACTTAACCAAGATTTACTTTTTTTCTGTCTGAATAATTGAGCCTCTTGAACCTCTGGTGCAGTTCCAAATCTCCTTGTTTTTCTCTGAACTACTCTGAAAGGGTCTTTCTTTCCATATCTGTATTCTCCAACTCTTGAAAAACCAAGAGGTATCCTAACTTTTTTATCATTAACTTTAATAAAACCAGAAGCTCTCAAAGTTTCTTTAAGCTCTTCAAATAATTCTTTCCTTGCTTTCTTTTTTGTTTTATAACTTCCTATTTTTACATCTTCTCCTTTTTCTCTTACATATACCTTGTATTTTTTTGGTTTCTTTTCATCTGTTACTTCTCTTTCTCTTGTTCCAAATAATCTAAAGAAAGGTGTTCCTATTTCACTTCCTCTTGTTGCTAATCTTGGTGTAGTAAAAGTTCCTTGTTGAAATCCTCTAAATAAAGGTCTTAATAAACCTCTTTGTGCTGGTCTCTGTCTTTGAGATGGTCTTTGTGTTACTCTTCCTCTTGGAACTTGTCCTATTGCTTCATCAGGTCTTTGAATAGGCTGTTGTATCAATCTAGGTTCTTGTCTTTCTCTTGGCCTTTGTCCTCCTCTCTGTCTGCTTATTGTTATATCAGTAGTTATTTCTCTATCTCTTTCTCTTGGAATTGTCCAGCCAGTTTGTATTGGTTTTTCTCTTGCTTCTACTCTTGGAAGCATAGCTCCTGTTTCTCTTGTTCTTTCATATAATCCTAACCCAGCATAAGCACTTGTTGTTTCTAAAACTTCTTTTGAAGGTTTTGTTATTGCTGTTATTGGTTTTGTTTTTAATGTTGAAACTATACCTTGAGAAATTGCTGCTTCCTGAGGAGAAGTTTTTTGTGTTGTTTCTTGTGCTGTCTTGAATAACTGGTCATAAAATCTTGATGAACTTTTCTTACCTGCTCCAGAAAAAATCCTTGTTATTTCGTCTGCTTTATCTGCAGATAAATCTAAATATGTTCCAGTTCCATAACTCTTTGGGTCAAATTTTAATGCTGCTAAATCTCCAACTTTTTTTACTTTTGCTTCACCCCCAACTGAAAAATATAGATTTTTTAAAGGTGTTGTTTTTGGTTTTATTTGTTTTGAAGCTCCAAGACCCCAAGTTATTTCATCTGGTTTTCCTTTTCTAACTTGTTTAACAAAAGCTTTAGAAATACCTTCTTTTTCTCCTCCCATAGATATTGAATAAAAACCAAGAACATCACTTCCTATTTCAGATTGTAATACCTTTACTTCTTTTCCTCCAAGAGTCTTTTTTGTATATGGATACCTTACTGTTGTTGTTGTTACAGCATCTGCTTTTGGTATAACATAAAGATTTCTTTTTCCTCCTTCTTGTTTAAAATATGTTCCAGCTAAATCAACTTGTTGAGAAATATCCCCTGCTTCTCTTGTAGCTTTTAATTGTATTCCTCCTGTTTTATCTTTTCCAAATGAAACTGTTTTTGTCCTGAAAGGAGTTTTTTCTAATTTTGGTAAATCTCTTCTTAATGTTGCTACTTGTGCTTGTCTTTCTATTGTTTTAGACATAGCAGGAGTGGTTTGCATAACTGGAGAAAATGCTGAAAACATCAAGGCTTCTCCTGCTATTTCTCCTCTTCTTTGAACTCCTTTTAAATATGATGGGTCTCTTACTTCTGGTTTTTTTTCTGCCAAATCAAATACTGTTGGTAAAGGTGTTCTTCTTAAACCTGTTTTTTCTTCAATTTTTCTTCCTACTTGTTCTCTTGCTACAGCTCCTGCTTCAAGTCCAGCCCATAATCCTCCTCCAACATATCTAAATGATTTTCTAGTAACAGCAGGAATATCTCCTTCTTTAAATAATTTTGAAAAGGGTGCTTGTCTTTCATAGGCTCTTTGTTTTTCTATATCTTCAGAGCCTTTTGTTAATTCTCCTAAAACATATCTTCCAAAAGTTCTTTTTGGAACTCTCTCTCCTCTAACAGCATATACATCCATTTCATCTGGTTCTTTTCCAAGCCATCCTGCTACTTTTTGTATTGCCTCTTGGTCTTTTGTTGTTGGTTCTCCTGTTGCTTTTGTTTTTTCAGGTCTTTCCATACCAACTTCTTTTAATTCACTTCCTTTAAGAAAAATAGTTCCTCCTCTTTCTCTTATTTCTCTTTCTCTTCTTTCAAGTTGTCTTTGTCTTTCAAGTTCTCTTGAAGCCTGTCTTATATTTTCTCTTGTTCTTTTAACATCTTTAGGTAATAATTTATCAACTCTTCTTTTCAATTCTCCTTTTCTTTCAATATCTTCAACAGGAGTTAATTCCTTATCTCTTCTTTCAATTCTTTTTGTTCTTTTTTCTTCATCAAAACCATCTGTTAGTCTTGTTTGTTGTCTTGAAGGGTCTGTGACACCTACAATCTCTCCTTTATCAGTAACAAGTCTGCTTCTATCTTCTCCATAAATTTCATCCCTTCTTCTATCTATGGCTTGCTCAAGTTTAGTCATAGCTTTTCCAGAAGTAGTATCCATTGTTGTTGCAGAGGTTATCATTTAACCTCCTAAAAAGAAATTATTTCTTTTTTTCTTTTTATTTCCAACTCCCATATTAAAAAAAGAATTACTATTAAATTTATTATTTCCTCCTAAAAGAACATCAACTTTTGATGATTTCATCCTGCTTTTTGGTTTTCTTGAGCTACCAAAAATACTTCTTTCTCTAAAAGTTTCTTGTCTCCTTGTTCTTCCAAAGTTATCATTTCTCATCCTTCTTGAGATTAATTCTGGTCTGCTTGTTGTTGATAATGTTTTTCTTTTTCTTTGAGGTTTTGTTAATGGAGTAATTTTCATAGGACTTCCAGCTGTAAAGAAAGTAGCTTTTGAAATATCTCTTTTAATATCTTGTATTTTTCCAGCAGATTCTTTTAGTGGTTTAAAATCTTTTGTTACTTCTGTTCTATCTAAATCTCTAGGAGTGCTTCCAGTTATTATTGAAGTTCCTGCTGATTTTTTATCCTTTAATTCTTCTGGACTTATTCTTTTTCCATCTGTCCTTACTCCTCTAAATTCTCCTCCTTCAAAAATAAATCCTCTTGGTTTTCCTAAACCTGCTTTTGTTCTAAGATAATCATATCCTGATTTTGAATCACTCATATCTTTTTTTTCCTTTCTATAATCAACACCACTAACTTTTTCAGGTTCTACTTCTTTAGATTTAAGTGATTCTTTTGCTATTCTTTCTGTAGAAAGACCTTCTTTTAATTGTTGATAAAATTTCTTTTGTCTTTCTGTAAGATTCATTATCACTGCAGGATTAGGATTAAGTGCTTGTTCTTCAGCAATTTCATAATCTCTTATTAATTTTTCTCTATCTTTTATTCTTTTTTCAAAAGGTTCTAATTCTTCTTTTTCATATTCTTTTATTTTTTTCTTGAATTTTTCAACATCTCTCTTTTTACTTTTTATTTCTCCTTTAGCT
>JBMCFZ010000067.1:0-4442 GCA_048620055.1 archaeon
GTATTCCTCTTTCCAGTTTCCTGTATCTTCCGTAAATATATATTGATTTGACTTGTTTCTCTATCTTACCATTCTCGAAGTTTAGAATGAATGTTACGTCTGGATCTTCAAACTCCGTTTCTTTCCCCGTTTCTTTCTCCAGTTTTTTCCCTGTTTCTCTGTTAACCTGTCTTTTTATAGGCTCAGTGTTCTCTGGAGGAATTTCCGACCATATTTTCTCTTCGTTCTCCGCTATTTCCCCCGGTACCTTTGTACCTATTAAAAAGTTCTCGAATTCTATTTCTTCCGCTTCTTTTATCAGTTTTTCTTGCATCTCAGGCAACTTAGAAAATAACCCTTCACATATGAAGCATTCTTCAATGTTCTTTGGCTTTGGATTATTCTTGATTTTTTCAGTTATTTCTTTCTCTGTTTCTGAATTTCTTAATGCTGCTCCTATAACCCCGTTTGAAATTCCCTGGTGTTTGAGGGTTATTTGTCTTCCGAGACAGGAGTCACATACTTCTCCTTTTTCCATTATCTTGTTTTTTATTTTAATTGAATTCATATATCTCTTCCTCTTCTCTATTTTCATAGATTTTCTTTATTTTTATCTTCTGATTTATCTTTAAAATTATGAAACTTGGTCCTTGGCTTGACAAACCTCCACTCCATACCCCTGTAGCTGACCCTGGGTTAATCAATAATACTCCTTTAATTTTTTCAACATCTAATTTATGTGTATGGCCGTGTATTAGGATGTCTGATTCTTTTTCTTTAGCTATATATGTTAATTGATCTTTGTTTCCTCTTGGAATTACTTGGTTTCCATGAATAACTGTTATTTTTTTATTTTTTTCCTCTATATCTATCTTTTCAGGGTGTCTTTCTTTATCCATGTTCCCTTGAACTGTTCGAGTTTCCGCTATTTCTTCAAGTTGTTTTAAGGTTTTTTTAGTTATTAGGTCCCCCGTACAGAGTATTAAATCTGGAGATTCTTTTTTAAGTTTACTTTTTATTTTAGAAGGTATTTCATGGGCTCTTGAAGGTATGTGAAAGTCCCCTATTGCAGCTATTTTCATGTTTATAACCTTTGAGTTAGAATAATCCTCCACCTTGTTTTTTCATTTTCTCCATCATTTGTTTCATTTTTCTATCTCCTCCCCCTTTGAATCTCTTGATCATTTTCTTACCTTTGTTAAAATGATTTATAAGTTCTTTTATTTCTTCTTCTGTTCTCCCTGATCCTTTTGATATCCTCTTTTTCCTACTTTGATTCATTAGATCAGGTTTTTTAAGTTCTTCATTAGTCATAGAATCTAATATATATTTATATTTCTCCATTTTTTCCTCTGTAGCTTGCAATTCTTCTTTAGGTATTTTATTTTGTATTCCAAGAGCTTTGAATATTTTGCTTAGTGACCCCATTTTGTTAACTGCTTCAAGTTGTTTATAAAATGTTTGGAAGTTGTAATCTCCTTTCATTAATTCCTGTGGATCTAGATCTGTTTCTTGAGTCGCTCTTTGCACTCTTTTTAGCAGTTCACCGAGATCTGGTTTTCCAAGTAGGTTTGCAACAAATTCTTCGGCTTCGAATACCTTGAATTCATTTATTTTTTCACCTGTTCCTATGAAAGATACAGGAACCCCTGCTTCTGAACAAGCTGTTAATGCTCCCCCTGACTTCGCCGAAGTGTCTGTTTTTGTAACTATTACCCCGGTTAAACCTATTTCTTTATCAAAATCCTTTGCTAACCTCTTAGCTGTTTGGCCTGTGTCTGCTGAGATTACTAAGAAGGTTTCTTCCGGTTTCAATTTTTCTTCTATTTCCTTTATCTCATTTAAGAGTTCTTTATCTATGTTGTCTCTTCCTGCTGAATCAATTATCCTTATATCGTACTTATTTGTTCTCTCCATATACTTCTCAAGTACTTTGGATGCGTTCTTTGCATCTGGTTCCCCGTAAGTATCTATATTTATTTTTTCTCCAAGTTGTTGAAGCTGTTCATAGGCCGCTGGCCTATCCGTATCCGTTGTTATTGCACAGGTTTTCATTCCTCTTTTTGAGTAAAAATTAGCTAGTTTTGCTACTGTCGTTGTTTTTCCTGAACCATATAAACCCACTAATAAGACATCATGACTTTTTAATCTTGGATCGTATTTCTCACCACCTAAAATCTCTTTTAATTCATTGTATATTAGTTTTGTTATGTATTCTTTTTTGGAAACTCCTTTAGGTGATTCTTTTTTCTTTATCTTCTTCTTCATGTCATCCGTTAATTTCTTAACTAGCCCTACGGAGACATCAGCTTGTATGAGTATTCTTTGTATATCCTTGATTACTTCATTTATAAGATCTTCGTCTATTACTCGTGTTTTAGTTACTTTATTCATTACGTTCTGAAGTTTATCAAGCATTTTAATCACATTTATTTGAATCTTATTCAGGTAGTATGTTATTTATGAACCATTCTTTTTTAAATCTCTTAAGATCATCTAAGTTTTGTCCTGTTCCCATGTAGTATATTGGTTTTTCTGTAATACTAGAAATTGATAATAGACACCCTCCTTTCGCATCCGTATCTACTTTAGTAACTGTAAATCCATCCACCCCTATCTTTTGATTGAATTTCTTAGCTTGTTCAACCGCTGCATTTCCAGCTACTGCTTCTGTAACATACATCGTATGATTTGGATTCACTACTTTCTTTATTTTTTCCAGTTGCTGCATTAGGTTCTTGTCTAACTCGCTTCTTCCAGCTGTATCTACTAATACTACATCTTTGTTTTTTGTTTCTGCGTGTTTTTTTGCATCATAGCATACCGCTGCTGGATCTGACCCATAATCATGTTTTATTAGTTTCACATCTAGTTTCTTCGACCATTTTTCAAGTTGCTCTATACTTGCTGCTCTGAATGTATCTGCAGCTGCCAATACAACTTCCATACCTTGGTCTTGTAGCATTTTACAGGTTTTTGCAATTGTAGTTGTCTTACCATGCCCATTTGGACCTAAAAATAGAACTATGTAAGGTTCATCTGTTTCTTTATTTTCCTTTATTTCTTCATCTAGATAAAGATCTGGTTCTTTCAGGTGTTTTCCAAGAACTTTTCTTATTGTGTTCTTAGTTATCTTTGTCAAACTTTGATTTGACTTTATCTCTTTCCCTTCTAAATTGTCTTTTATTTCTTCTTTGATATCATCTGAAACCTCTAAAGACACATCAGAAGCTAGTAGAGATAACCTAAGGTTCTCCAGCATTTCTTCTATATCTTTTTCTTTTATAGTTGTCTTTCTTTTTACTTTTTTCTTTATTTTTGTCTCTAGAGATGGCTTTGCTTCTAATTTCTTTTCTTCTTCCAGGAATTCCTGGAATTTATCTTTCAGTTTATTAAACATTTTCTTATCTTTTAATTTATTGTTGTATTTGGCTGGCTAGTTGTTGGTATTGTTTTTGAAGCATTCTTAATCTCGCTTGAAGTTTATTTTTAGCTTCCAGGAGATTGTCTTTTCTATCACCTAGAGTTATTATTGCTTGTTCTGGTTTTTTCTCTATAACTATCCCTGATCCTATCTCTACCAGTAACTTACCTGAGTCTTTTATTAATGAGGGCATGTATGCACCTGCACCTATTGGAGATACTATGTCTTGTTGTTCTTTTTCAGATAGTTCTTCTATTCCTTCTCTTGTTCTTTCTATGTTGTTTATTTGTTGGTTTACTTGTTCCAGGTTTTGTTGTGTTTGTTGCATTCCTTGTTGTATTCTTCTAACTTGTAACATCATTCTTTGTTGTTCTTCATCCATTTTTAAGCCTCCTATATTGTTTTTGTGTTATTAATTAATCTAAAATAAATACTTCGTCTATTCTGTTTATCTCTGGCCCTGTTGTGTCTTTTCCAACTAAAATTCCTTCTTTATTACCTATTAATCCGTTCTTTACATATGGGTCTCCGAAATTAACAGTTCCTACATTCCCTTCTACTTTAAGTGTTTCTTCCAATTTTTCTATTTCTTCCTTTTTCGTATTCCTATGTGCTAGGAACCCTTTATCTGTTGCAAATACTGTGGATCCTAATAAACTCGTTCCCGCTATTTCAAATGAAGATCCATTTATCTCGTTTTTCAAAAATTTGCTTACAGCTATTCCTTTGTTATTCATAGTTATCAGGTTTCCTATCGCTGTGTACCTGGAGTCTATTATTTTTACTTCGTCGAAATGTTTTTTAAGTGTTTCTTGTTCGTATTCAGTAATCATTGAAGGCACTATAATTTTATCATCATTCATTGCTACGAATATACCTATTAAATTTGAGTTACAAATAGTTGTTTCAACAATCTCTGTTTTTAGAGTTTCTTTAATCTTTTTTTCATATTTTTCAGTTGCTGAAGGTGGAACCAGTGTTACTTTGTTATTTGTTTTTGAAAATACTCCTATTTCAGAGGCTCTGTAGTAATTTAGTC
>JBMCFZ010000068.1:0-4436 GCA_048620055.1 archaeon
GTCTTTAAGTCTTCTCCATGACTTATTGATTTTAATGCTGTTTTCTTGATTTCTATTTTCGGAAATTCACTTAAAGATTTTCTTATTGGTATCAGTATTCTCTTTATTTCTTTCTTCTCGATTAATTCATTGACTTCTTTTAATTTGTACGTATTTTTTTCATTCCATTTACCTGTTTCCGTTCTTATAAGATTTTTTAAAGTTATCTCTACACCTAATTTTTCACTTAAGTCTTTAACCAATGTTCTTATGTATGTTCCATGTTGGCATTTTACTTTGAATTTATGTATATCTCTTTTTTTCTCCAAGTGTTTTATTGAATATATTTCTCTTTCTCTTTTTCTTCTTTTAACAGCGGATTTTTCAGGCGGTATTTGAGTTATTTTCCCTTGAAATTTATTAAGAGCTTTCTTCATTTTCTCCGTTGAAATTTCTCTCTCAGTTTTAATTTCCACAAGGTATTCTTTATCTTTTTTCTGCAGGTATTCCTGTATTTTAACCGCTTTTCCTATTGTTATTGGCAGTACACCTGTTGCGTATGGATCTAGTGCACCACAATGTCCTGTTTTTATATTTAGTTTTTCACTTATTTCTCTTGTTATCTGTGGACTTGTTTTTCCTTTTGGTTTATCTATTAAAAGTATTCCTTTAATCTTATTCATTTTCCATCTCTTTTATTTTTTCTTTTATTTGATTTATAACTTCACTGGGTTTTTTATCAGTTGTGTCCAGTATGTAGTTGTATTTCTCTTTGTTCTCTATGTAGTTGTATCCGTAGATTTTTTCCCAGTACTTGGTTTCTTTTTCTTCTCTCTTCTTTATCCTCTCTATCTGTTTTTTTATTTCCTTTGGCTTCAATTTTTCATCTTCTTCATTTTCTCCGTTGTCTATTTTATCTGCGTAGTTTTTTCTCCCTATTTTCTTCCTCATGAGTACTCTTTTAGCTCTTTCCTCTATGTCTGCTGTTAGGAATATTTTTAGATCTGCATTTTGAAGATGATAAGCACTTAGTTTCCCGTTTAATACCACATTTTCTTGTTTCAAAGCGATTTTCTTTTGTTTTTTATCTATCTCTCTGTTAAATTCCTCTAGTTTCTTCGGGTTTTCCTCTTGTTTCTTCCAGAATCCCTCTATTTCAAGTTCTTTCTCTTCTGCTAGTTTCCTACACATTTCACCTATTTTTATTACTTTGTAATCTAGTTCTTTTCCTAGTGCATCTGCTGCTGTGGTATCTCCTGCTCCTGGAGTCCCAGAAATAGTTATAATCATTTTTTGTCTTTCTTCTTTCTTTTCCTATGTATCTTATAGGTTGCTTCAAGTATTAGACTAACTGTTATTGAAATTAGTATGTACCACCATATCCAACTTAGACCTACGTTAAGCACTGGAAGATGTGCTACGGTCCCAATTTCTCCGAATGTTCTTCTTAGCCATAGGAATACTCCTAGTATTGGCAGCATTGTTATTAACATAGGTTTAAAATTATTCTTCATCATTTCTTTTGATAGTGAAAACATTTCTTTTTGAATTTCTTTGTCCTCTGGATTTTCTTTTGATTGTTTTTTCAGTTCATTCATTCTCTCTTTTATTTCATCTACTCTGTCTTGATCTACCAGTAGTTTTTGAATTAGTGTTGACATTGATGATATTATTACAGCTACTATGGCTATTGTTATTTGTGGATCCATTTTTATCTTCTCTTTTATTTTTTCAGTGTTTTTATCATTTCATTAGCTGCTTTTTCAGCTTGATTTTCTCTGTTTTTAATTATTTTTACTGGTGCTCCTGTTAATGTGGATATCGTTGCTGCGTAGTATCTGTTTATTTTTTGGTGTTGTTTAGGGGTTAATTTGAAGTCGTTTCTTTTTCTTGTTTTATCTTTTTTTCTCCTTTCCTTTATCTTTTCTGGTTCTGCTTCTATTAGTATTACTCGGTCTAAATTTATTTTTTCAACTATCCATTTTGGCATTCCTGGTGTTATTCCTTTTTTTGATTCTATTGCCAGGTGAGTGTCTATGAGGAGGTTTTTCTTCTTTTTTATTTCCTTAGCTGTTTTCTTCTGCAGTTTCTTTGTTTTCTTAGGGCTTAGTTTTCTCAGTTGATCTCTGTTTTCAACTAATCCTTGTTTTCTTGCTGTTTCAAGCATTTTTGTACCGAAGTTGATCGTTTGGTATTCTGAAAGTTTCTTCTTTGCTTTCTCTATGACTGTGGTTTTCCCTACTCCTGGTATGCCTACGATTATTGTTTTCATTTTATCATTTAGTTTTTATGTTGGCAGTTTACTTGGATCTATTCCAGGTATATCTCTAAATGCTTCTTCACTGGCTAGTGATTCGTATATTTGGTATAGTATTCCTACTAGTAGTAGTATACCTGTTCCTGTTCCTACTGCTCCGGTTAAATCAGCTAGTACTGCTAGTATTGCTACTGCTGCTGCCGATATGACTATTAATGGAGGTATGTATCTGTCGAGAACTCTTTTTATTACTCTCTTGTCTCTACGGAACCCGGGTACATGTAATCCTATTCCTTTCAATTGGTCCGCTACGTCTTCACTGGTCATGTTGCTCATTTTTGCCCAGAACTTTCCAAATACTATGGCACCTATTATCATTCCTCCGGTGTAAAACAATATTTGGAAGATTACTCTTGGGTTTTGAGCGGTTGCCTTTATGTCTGCAGGTGTTCCTAATGCTCCATGTGGTGCTTGTAAGTAATAAGCTACTCCTGATACTGGTTGATTATCTTGGAATTCTCCTAGTAATGGCATTCCCATTCTATCCATTGCTATTCCCCATAGTTGTATGTTGGCGAATAGTGCTGCTACGAATATTACTGGGATTACTGATAGGTACATGAATTTCAATGGGTATTTTGTTCCTCTTCCCCTCATTCTGCTTGACGTTAATGGTATCTCTACTTTCATGGTTTGAACGTAAACAGCTATTAAGAATACTACTGCTGTGAATATTAATGGGAATATTGCTTCTGTTGGTATGTTTCCAATTATTGTTCCTCTCATTATCTGTGGTACGAGTCCTATGAATTCTCCTGTTCCTGGTATTGTTGCCCAGCTGAATATTCTCCATATTATTGTTGATGATACTCCCGCTACAATGAATAGTCCTACTCCTGAACCTATTCCGTATTTTGATACTACCTCATCTAAGTATATGATCATGATTCCTCCGATTGCTAGTTGTAGGATTAATATTGCTGATGATAAACCTCCTCCTGTGGCTGGTATGAATCCACTTATTACGTAAACTCCTGCTTCGAAGAAACAGAATACCATTGCCAGTAATTTCTGTGTTCCTTGGAATAGTGATTTTTGAGAGGGGTCACTCATATCCATATTTATTATATCTGCTCCGATGAGCAGTTGCAGTATAATTGAAGCCATTACGATTGGACCGATTCCTAGCGTTGCTAGTGTTCCTAATTGAGAGGCTGTTATTAATTGTATACTTTCTAGGAATTCTCCTTGTTCTGCTATTGCTGATCCTATTGGTCTTACTATACCTAGTACTAAGAATATTGTTAGAGCTACACCTGTCCAAATTAGTCTTTTCTTTAGTTTGGGTGTTATATTTGGTTCTTTCACTTCTGGTAATAGTTCTATTAGTGGTCTTAATATGTTTAGGTTCACTTATTCACCTATTTTGGTAACTATTTGAGTTATTTATCTGTTTTGATTGCTTCTCCGCCTTCTTCTTCAATTTTTCTTTCTGCGGAGTTGGAGAACTTTCTAGCTTTTATTTTAACCGGTTTTTTTAGTTGTCCTCCACCGAGTACTTTGTCGTATCCATGTTCTTTTAGATTGATCTCTTCTGTTTCCTCTGTTATGAATTCGTTTATGTCAGTTAAATTTATTCCTTTTTCTTCTGGTTTCTTGGTGCTGAATCCTTTTTTTCTTATTTTTCCTTTTTTAACGAGGTGCATGTAGTTTCTTCCACCTTTCTTTGAAGATGTTGATTTTCTGCTTCCTTTTCCTCTTCCGTGTTTTGTGTTTCCTCTTCCATGAGTTCTCTTTCCTCTGTGTTTCTTTTTCTTTTTCTTAGCCATTTCTCACACCTCTTAGATCATTCTCTGTATTAATTGATTGATTTCTTCTCCTCTGTATCCGAGTTCTCCTTTATTGTTGTAGTGTCTTTTTTTGGATTTTTTGAATCCTCCTTTTGGAGGGTGTAGTTTAAGTATTTTTTCTATGCCTTTTTCCTCTATTTCATCGGGTTTTTTAACTTCTTTTTTTTCAAGCAGTTTCTCCAGTGTTTCTTGGTTTATTTCTCCCCATGTTATGTATCCTTCTACCTTTTTCAGCATTCCTTCGTAATTTTCATTTTCAGGTAAGATTCTGCAGTTATGTGTATTTTTAAGTTTAAGCATTTTTAATGTGTCTTCCGTTTTTTTAGGAACGTTTACTTTTCCTCTTAATC
>JBMCFZ010000069.1:0-4360 GCA_048620055.1 archaeon
GGCCAATGCAAATACGGAACATGCTACGCCTGCGGATGGGGACAGAAAAAATACCCTGTAAACACAGAGAAACTGAAAAACAGAGTAAAACACGTGGACCTAGAGGACATTGAAAAAGTCAAGGTATACGAATCAGGATCATTTTTGGATGATAATCAATTTCCAAAGGAATTCAGAGAATGGATGGTCAATCATCTGAAAAAAGAAAATGTGAAGAAAATAGTTGTAGAATCACTTCCAAACTTCATTACAGATGAAAAAATAAAGGAATTTGAAGGTCTAGAACTCACAATAGCAATAGGACTAGAAGCAGCTGACGACGAAGTCCTAGAGAAATACGGAAAACCATTCAAAGTAAAAGATTACTTAAAAGCAGTTAAAAAGATACATGAACACGGACAAAAAGTCAAAACATATCTAATGGTCAACATACCATTCTCAAAAGAAAATACCCTTGAAAAATCAGTTAGATACACATTAAAACACAGTGACAAAGTAGTACTAATAAACACGTATCCACACAATCAATCAAAACTATTCCAAGACTGGATAGAAGGCAAATGGAAACCATTGAACAGCGAAGAATTCACAAAAAAAGTAGAAAAATGGAAGAGCCACTCTAAAGTATCCATTGAATTCGAAAACTACTACTTTATACCGAAATTCACCGAAAAACACAAGAAAAGAAAAGAACTGAAAGGATGCTCAGAAGAACTAATAACTCATCCACACTACGAAGTATGGCAAGACTACTTTCAAAGATTCTATAAAAAACCAAAAGAAAAAGAAACCCTATTACTTCTACCATGCAGCTACCGAAAACCATACTACAAATCACAAACACATAAATCAATATACAAAACACTAAAGGAAATAGGTAAACAAGACAAAATCCACAGAGTAGTGCTATCAAGCCCAGGAATAATACCAATAGACAAATGTGATAACTACCCTTTCACAGACTACGATTGGCCAGAATGGGAAGAAACACCTGAAGTAAAACAAAAATACATAGAAGCGAATAAAGAAAGAGTGAAAAAATACATTCAAAACCACGAATACAAAAAAATACTTGCCTATTTCAAACCAAGTTCAGAGTCATGGAAAGCAATAGAGAAAGCAGCTCAAGAACTAAACATAGACATAAAAAACTTATTCGATGAAGAGATATACGAAGAAATTAAAGATAAAAAAAATCCTGTAGCCAATAAAAAAGCCCTCGAGGTTTTCAAAGAAAAACTAGAAAAAGAAATTTAGCCCTACCTACCACCTAATAACTTATCATATTTTTTTCTAGCTTCCTCTATCGAATCAACTCCCCTCACTATTGCTTTACCGCTACTGTAAACAGCTATTTTTATGTTTTCATCTTCTAAGACAGCCATTTTATCACCATATATCTTTAAGTTTGAATTAATTTTCCCTAATTCCTTTAAATCTATTACTCGTGGATAAATCTGAACGGATTTCTCTCCACACAACTTTCTTGGCTCCCTAATTCTACCTAATTCTTTATATTTCTCGTTACAGGTACTACAATTATCTCTTTTACTTATTCCTAATTTATCAAAATCCATTTTATCCAAGTCAACCGTAATCAATCTCTCCACAGGTTTACCTCTAACGATATCAGTAACTTGCTTCACTTGTAAAGCAGAAATTACTTCAGCTACACCTGGAGATATTCCTAATTCATCACAAGTGCCTTCACTAACAGGATCTTCACCTAAAACACATTTCAAACAAGGTCCACTTGGATTTACGGTCATAGTCATTCCTTTAGCTCCACCTATCATTCCAATTACCAAAGGAATACCTTCTCTCTTTGCATGATCATTCAATAGTAAACGAGTTCTTAAGTTATCCGTGGAATCAATAATTACGTCAGTTTCACTTATTTCACGTTCAATGTTATTAGAGTTCAAATCCAGAACAGATGATTCAATTTGAATTTTTTTATCATTCATATCTTTGATTTTTTCAACCATGGCTTCGGATTTAAGCTCTCCAATATCACTTTCCACATATTCTTGGCTATCAAGGTTCTTACTTTCTACAAGATCTCTATCAATCAATTTTAGATTAAAACCTATTTTTCCAAGCGTTTTAGCTGTTTTGGAACCTAATGCACCGATCCCTACAATTGTACAATGAATATCTTTAATGTTATCGTAATTAAGTCCTAAATATCTCTCTAACCGATTTTCTACGTTCTCTTTATTATCCATATTGTTTACCTATTTTAGTTATGATTTTTTTAACTCCAATCACATAAAAAATAATAGTGTTAAATATTAAACTAGTTTTATTAAAGACATAAAAGGAAAAAGATAATATGAAATTAATAATACAACGGGATAAGGATGAAGAATTCAGAGAAATCAATACAGATTCAAAAACCATTAATGAATTATTAGAGGAAATAGGAATAAACCCGGTTACCCACGTTGTATCTTTAAATGGAGAAGTAGCGGTTGAAGATGAAGAATTAAAAGAAAGAGATAAACTAAAAATCCAGAGAGTGGTTAGTGGAGGATAATATCTTTAATTTGAAGGTAGTGGTTAGTGATTTAAATGGCGAAAGAAGAAAGAGGATCAAGGACATTTGGAGCTTTCACAGGGGTATTCGTACCTACTTTCTTAAGCATTGTAGGTGTAATATTATTCTTAAGACTAGGGTATATCGTGGGAGGAGCCGGTTTATTAGGTTCGGTCGCGATAATAGTGATAGCTGTATCCGTAACTATCTCTACAGGACTCTCTTTAAGTTCAATTGCCAGTAATATTAGAATCGGAGCTGGAGGAGCTTACTCAATAATAAACAAAACACTTGGATTAGAAATAGGTGGAAGTGTTGGAATACCACTTTACTTAGCACAGACGTTCTCAGTTGCTCTTTACTTATTTGGTTTCGCAGAGGCCTGGCAATATATATTTCCAGGCCACAGTTTAGTTTTAATAGTTTTAGCTTCTTTTTTACTGCTGTTCTTCTTAACATATATAAGTACGAGTATAGCTGTAAAAGTTCAAATGGGTGTATTCATACTCATATGCATCGCTTTAATCATGGTTTTCGCAGGGGGAATTCGGGGGGATATAGTTACGCCTACAAAAACCGTAGCGGGAACTCCTAACTTCTGGGTGTTATTCGCAATATTCTTTCCCGCGGTAACAGGTTTAATGGCAGGAATAGGTATGTCTGGAGAACTAAGTGACCCTAAAAAACAAATACCTAAAGGGGTACTCTACGGATTAGGAGTCACAGCTGTTATATATATAGCTACAGCTGTTTTACTCGCTGTATCTGCTACTCAACAAGAATTACTTACAAATACACTTATAATAGTTGACATAGCTTTAATCTCTGAATTTGTAGTTATAGGCATACTTGCAGCTACTTTTTCAAGTGCCTTAACAGTTATTATAGCTGCGCCAAGGGTTCTAGAAGCATTAGGTGAAAATCAAGTGCTTCCGAAAAGCAAGTTTTTCAGTCAAAGATCGCCAAAAGGAGAACCTAGAAATGCTGTAATAGTAACTGGATTAATAATAGTGCCACTGATATTAGTGGGAAGTTTAGATTCTGTGGCAAAAGTCCTAACAATGCTTTTCCTAGTAACTTACGTAATGATAAACATATCTGTATTCCTAGAACAACATCTAGGGCTAAGAAGCTTCAGACCAACTTTCAAAGTACCAAAATTAGTTCCATTGTACGGAACAGTAGGTTCGATAACATTAATGTTCTTAATTAATCCCTACGCTAGCGTCATAGCTATTCTAATTATAATATCAGTGTATTCTCTTCTAGCTAAAAAGACATTGGAACAAAAAACAGGAGATGTAAGATCAGGTTTATTCAGATCAATATCTCAATGGGCTGCAGAAAAAACAAGAACACTTCCAGAATCATCTATGCATATATGGAAACCTAATATGATTGTACCAGTACAAAGCACAAAAACATTAAGGGGAAATTTCCCGTTGATAGAATCGATAGCGTACCCAAATGGAAGTATGACGGTACTGGGATTTAAACCTAAAGATGGACCAGGAGATACTCCTGAAGAAAATTTAACAAAACAAGAAAGAGCCAAAGAACTGAAAATGCTTCCAAAGCTAGTTGATAAGTTCTCGGAAAATAAGATATATACTTCCTACTCAACAGTAGAATTCGATAACTACGTAAATGCTTTAACAGTATCGATGTCAGCAATAGGAAGCCAAGTATTCGCACCAAACATGGTTCTATTACCCTATAAACCAACTGAACTACATCCTAATGACTTAAAGAGTATAGTAAAAACCTCTAAAGAAGAGAAATGTGGAATAGTGCTATTTGATAAGGATGAAGAAATAGGGC
>JBMCFZ010000070.1:0-4347 GCA_048620055.1 archaeon
GTTCTGGATTTATTGAATATATTTTTGATGAGGATGGAACAGAATTGGTTGATTTGAAAAGAATTGATGCTAGTAAAATTAATGTTGCTAAAGATAAGAAAGGTCACCTAATCTTAGATAGATATGGGAATTCAATAGGTTATATTTTAAGCCTTGGACCAAATGCAGATTTAAGAAGTAAGGGAGACCCAATCCCTGAAGATTATGAAGAATCAGTTAATCTGCAACACGGAGATATTTTTTTATTACCTTATAGAATTGGAGAAATTAAGTTATATACAAGACCAAATGGAATAGAATCAATCGGATTGATTGAACCATCCATAAAACAAACTAATCGTAGGAGAGACATGGAAACTGCACAGGTTAATGCTATTTGGATTAGAGGGACAGCACCAATTTTTGCATCAGTGGGGGACCCAACACATGAACCAAATACACAAATGATAACAGATGCATTAGATTCGCTTGTTGAAATGAAGAGTTCTAATGTAAGTGCATTTCCTTATTATATGGAACCAAAGACACTTGATACTAATGTAGATGATATGGCTACAAAAATATCAGAATCACTACTCTCTGCATCAGCAAGTTCTGCGGGAATCCCTTTACCTTTTATCACCGGACAAGGAGAAGCAACAAATAGAGCAACTCTTAAAACCCAGAGAGAAATGTTTGAAGATAATATTCAAGATAAAATAAAGAATTTTGATGAAGATTGGAAGTTATTAGTTTTAGATAAAATAGCTCAGTATAATGGATTCGCTCCAGCAGAAGTTAAATCGAGTAACATAAGGCTTGAGGGTAAAGATGAGTTTGCTAAGAGACTTAAATTATATTTTGATATGTCTGCATTAACTCCTAGAGAAATTAGAATGAATATAAAGAATAGTGATGATTTGGAATTAGATGATGAGGATTTTGAAAAAAATATGAAAGAAAAAGAAGAAATGAAAAAGAAAGATGAGGAATCATCTGAAGAATCTGAAGATATGGATAAGGATACTGAGGAAGAAAAGGAAAAGAAAAGGGATGAAGAAGAGGAAAAATAACCATTTTAGAGTAGTAGTTATATAAAAGTTTAAATAATACTACTACATAATAATTACAATGGGTAAGAAATTTATAGTTAGACCAGATGTCCCGAAGGAACCAGCATTGATAATTAAAAATCAACTTTTACTTAGTCCTGGAAAATGGAAGGGACAGAATATTTCTAAAGAATCTATTATAAATGGAATGAAAAATACAAATTGGAATGATGGTAAATCTAATTCAGTTATTTATGGACATAGGACAAATAGTAAAAATGTTTATTATGGGGACCCTTCTCCAGATATGTGGGTAGGTTATCATTCTGAACCAAAATACCTTACTCTTTCAGATGGAGTAGAAGTTGAGGGGATGTATGCAGATTATCACATTTACGATACAGAACTAGCAAGTAAACTAGCCTACGGGGGTGT
This sequence comes from archaeon, assembly GCA_048620055.1. Classification (GTDB taxonomy): domain Archaea; phylum B1Sed10-29; class B1Sed10-29; order B1Sed10-29; family B1Sed10-29; genus B1Sed10-29. The sequence goes on from JBMCFZ010000070.1 coordinate 1,467, forward strand.
AAGAGCAGGTGTTTCGGAAGGAATGGAATATGATTATTATACTGGAGAAATCCATAGATTTATAAATTCATCTATAGTTAATGACCCTGCTTGTAAAAATGCTTTTTTAAACTTATCTGAAAACGAAGAGACTAATGGAATGGAACTATCTGAACCAAGATTTTTAAATTTCTCAGAAGACAAACCATCGGAAGATAAACCTTCTGAGGACAAACCTTCTGAAGACAAACCCAAGGAATCAGAAGATAAGGATGAAGAAAAAAAATCAAAATCACATACAGATGAAAGGGGGTTAAATGGAAAAAGCATGGAGAATAAAGACATGGAAGATAAAATTAAAGCATTTGAGGATAAAATTTCAAAGGTTGAATCAACTCTTGAGGATATTTCTAAAAAACTTTCTGAAAAGAAAGAAGATGAAAAACCTAAAGAGAAACAGGAGGATAAACCTTCCGAAGATAAACCTAAGGAACCAGAAAAAACTTCTGAAACTACTCCTAAATCAGGGGAGAGTAAGGACCCTGTAGTTATTGAATCTAAGGATAAACCAAAAGAGGATGATTCTAAAAAGAATGATAACTCTGAGGTTGTAGAGGCTATAACTAAAATGGGAGATAGAATAGTTGATGGAGTTAAAAAAGCTGCAGAACCACAATCTGCTGCTCAAACGAACCCAAATGCAGTACAATCTGACATGGACGACGAGAAAGTTACCGAAAAGCTCGTAGAACAATATTCGAAATTGCATCCAGAAACAAGTCAAAATGAATAGACTATTTTTCGATGAATTTAGAAAAAGCAAATATCTGAACCTTTCAGATGTTAGTTCTACAACTGCTCGTGGTACTTCCTACACAGGTTATTCAAACCAGAAGACATTCTATTCAGGTCAGTTGTCTGATGCTGCTAAATCGGAATTGGTTGCTCTTTCTTCAGTAGAAGAAGCAAAACTTCCTAAAGGACATTTCCAATATTTAGCAAGATACAGAACAATTTATCCTGATGCTGATGCTGTTACTTTTACTTCAGGTGAACCTACAGGTTCAGATGTAGAAGAGTTTAGTGAAAACTATAAAAAAGGTGTTACTATAGAACCAGAACAGAAATCTGTACAGTCTTATGTACAGTGGAATGCGAACAGAAACAATATCTATGAACTTTTGAGAGACAAGCAAGAAGAATTATCTTACGCTTTGGCTACAAAAGTAGAGAAATTTATCCTGCAAGATGATTCTAACGGACTTCTTTCAGCGACTGTTCCAACTGACGACAGTTCAAGAGGTGCATTAGTTATTTATGGTGGTAATAACACATCAGATACAGCAATATCTTCAGGTGATGGATTAACTGTTACTATGTTGAATGAGGCTAAGACTAGACTTAGGTCAAGAGTTCAGTATTACAGGTCAGGAGGTTATGGTGCTCTTGAAAAATCAAGTGTTTATAAAAACCCTTGGAAGAACGAGAAAACAGACCCTTTTGTATGTATAATTGGACCAGACCAGACTAGAAACTTCTTAGATAGTTCTCAATTTACTAACGCTGACCAATATGGTGGAAGGGAACCTTTACTTAATGGTGAGATTGGTAAAATTTTCAACATAAAAATAGTTGAATCTGACTATCTACCTACTAAATCAAGTGGAGATTCTGCTTGGGATGGTTCAGGTAATGCATCTACTGAATTAACTAGATGTGTATTAATGAAGGGAAGAGCTGCGTACACTTTCGTATGGGGACAAGAACCTACTTTTGAAATGGGAAAAGTCCTTGAGAGGACTAAAGACCAAGTAGTTCTATGGACAACATACTCAGGTGCAGTTGTACACGATGATGCTATAATCTTTATGGATGTAGCAACAATTTAATAAATTATTTTTTAATTTAAAAAACCAAAGGGTTCAAACTGGTCTCTAAGGAGATGGGAGACTTAGTCTCTGGGTTTGAACTATCATAATTAAATAGAGGAAAAAAGGAAATGGGAAAAACAGGACAGAAAGGTGGAAATTTTTATGCACAGAACTTCCAAATGGGAAGTGTTGGTATAGCAACTAACGCCTCAGGTAATGGAAGTGCTAGTGTAACTTTTAGACAGACTATGCAAAAGACACCAAATAGTGTATTAGTCTCACCTATGCAAAGTGGGGATGAGATATGGACTACAGGTGTTTTAACTCCAACAGATATAACTAGAAGTGGATTTACTGTAGTTATAAGAAGTTGTAGTGAAACAGACAAGTCTGTTAGGGTTGCATATAGTGCAGCTGATGACACCTACAAGTAAACATAATTGAAAGGAGTTAATATAGAGAATGAATAAGAACATACAATTAAGACACGAGTATCACCAGTTGGTAATAAAAGGTAAGAAAAAAGAAGCGTGGGATAAACTTCAAGAGATATGGGAATTAGATAAAGGGAAATCTCTTAAAAAAATTAAGAAGGAGATTAAGCCAATAAAAGAGGAAAAAAAGGAAGAGTTTAAAATACCTTCAAAATTCAAAACCATAAAGGATTTGAATAAAATACATGGTGTTGGTAGAGTTACTGTTAAAGAACTTGAAGAAAGATATGATAGTTTAGAAGAACTAATCAATGTAATGAAAAAAGGGAAAAACCTGGTTACTCTTGATTACATTGAGGAAAAAATTAAAAAGGAGTTAAATATTTAAATGGTTACTGTAATCAAAAAAGTATCTTCTCAGAATGGTGTAATCTGGATGAATTTGAGTGGCGATGTATCTGAGGTAGTTCAAAGACTGGCTGATGAGGGACTTACTGCAAGAAATGTTGTGGGTATCTCTTATTCTGATGATGGTACTATTAAAGCACTAGCTTGTAGGAGAGAATAAAATGGGTGTTTCTGAAATCTCCGTTAAAA
>JBMCFZ010000071.1:0-4336 GCA_048620055.1 archaeon
TCCTATAAGGATATATCTTGATTATTAATTTTTTGATCCTCCATTAATAAAAAATTTAGGTAACTAGGGCTGATACATTTTCTTGATTGTTTCATTTTTCTAGTCTTTCAATCGCTTCCCTAGCTTCTTCCTCTTCTATCTCAATCTTTTCTCCATCAAATAGTTTTTTCGGTTCTATTATGCCTTTTATTTCTGTTTGTTCGGGTTTTATTAGTAGTGATCCTAGTCTTATTGCTTTTCTGGCTGATTTTCTGGTTTCTTTTCCGAATTGGTTTTTTAGTTTGTTTATTAGTTCTTTGTTCATTCTTATTGCTAGTCTTTGTTCTTCACCTTTGAATTTGAGGGTTGAAAGTGGTCTTTGGGTTCCGTATGGCCCTGTTATTTTTAGTCCTCCTTCTTTTTCTGCTTCTATCCCTATTTTTATTAGGTCTCTGGTTACTTCGCTCATTGATCTGTTTTGTTCTTCGCTTAGTTTTTGGATGAATTTTTTCAGTCCGGATTCTACTCTGATCACTATTGACTCCATGAGTTGTATTTCATGTTGGCATATATTTAAATATTAGTATTCCCAAAAGAAATACAAAGGTTATCGGTCCACTCGACCGAACCCGAAAGAACATGAGGAGGTGACAAACATGTGTGAAGACAAAAAAGAACTATGCTTCAACATAGACAAAAAACTCTGGGACACACTAGCAAAAATGGAAGAAAAAGGAGAGGTACGACCAGAGGAGGTTATAGAATTGGGAATAGCTATGCATCATACAGTGGGGAAAAATAAGGGGTAATAAGAAGGACCCACCTACACTTTTTAGTGAAAGCCTTGAATGGGCTATGGTCAAATCATTCAACAGTGGATTGTCAGAGGCTAGGATTTGATACTAAATGTAAAAAAAGAAAATTTGTTAAAATTTATTTCTTCAGCTTACAATTAAATTCTCTAATTAATTGGTTGTGTTCATCAATTTCTTTGCTAAAATCACTATAAATTTCGCTCTTAAACCAATTACACAAAAATTTCGCTTCTTTATGATACTCTACTAAAACTTCTGGGATATTAACTCTCTTTTCCCAATCTTCTAAATATTCTTTTGCATCTTCATTTAAATCGTACTCTTCCAATAAACGTTTCTTATTAAGAGTAAGAGATCTTTCAGTTCCTTCTCCTTTTGAGTAGGAGAAAGTAGAAGCTACTGGAAGGAGCTTTTTATGTCTTATAAAATTTCCCATCTCTATTAAAAAAGACCCAATTTTTTTTATATCTCTTTCTTCTAATTCTGAACTATATCTTTCCTTAAAATCATTTTCTAATTTATTAGCTGTAGCATAAATATGGTTCCTAAGAGTATTAACAGAAGCTAGATAGTTGTGTAATACTCTAATAAATTCTCCTAAAAAAGCGTCTAATTTATCTCTATTTTTCGTTGCCATCAGTTCCTTGTTATCTTTATAATATTTTATACACTTCATCAAATCCAGAAGATTCCTATTTAACATGTACTGATCAATGGAAAGCTCTCTTATATATTGTTCAATCTCTCTACCTCTATGATTTTCTATTTTTTCTATGAGTTTATTAGATTTTGTTTCTTTAGACTTTTCTTGGTTTTTCTTCAATTATTTTACCTCTCTATCTCCTTTATTTTAGGTTTGAATACTTTATGGAAGGTTTCTGCTCTTTCTTTTAGCCATTTAAAGGCTTCCTCCCATTCTTCCTGATTATAGAGGTCGAAGTCTTTGTATTGTGCTATTCGGGATGCTTTCTTTTCCTCTAATTTTTGCCAGTCTAATTTTGTTTTACATTTTTCCTCTATTTCTTCTCTCCATTCTTTTAGTTCTCTTATCTTCTTACTTCCTTCTTTGGATATGTATAGTTCACAGCCTATTTTGTCTTCTCGGGTGTTCACTGTGAGGCTTATCTTGAAATGTCTAACTCCTATGGAGAATGAGTACCAGTGTTGTGGTTTTGGTTTTCTTGGGTTTAGTGGTGTTCCCTTTTCTTCTAAGTATTCTCTGAACTCGCTCCAGAACTCTCTTTGCATTCTCTTGGTTTCACTTAGTTCTTCACTTGCTGTTGATTGTACGTATTTGCTCCATTCATCTGGTTTACATATCACGTTGAATTTTGGAGCTGTTTTGGATTCTCCTATCTTCCATAGTTTGATTTCTAATGCTAAGAATCCTACATCTTTTGAGAAGTTTTCGTTTAACCAATCTACGGCTGCTTTATGTTCTTCTTGGATTTCTTTGCATATCCAAACAACATAAGAAGCATCTAATCCTGAAGCATAGGTTATTATTTTACCTAAGTGATCATGATCGCTTTTTCCTAACTGGTTTTCTATTACTACACTTCCTTTTTCACTTTGTGTGGGTTCAGCTACAATATCAGCATTGTATGATCCCACAGGCACTTCCGTACCCTTTAGCTCTAAGTCTATCTCTAATTTTTCTTCAATTAGATCAAGGTTATTTGATAACCAAGGTGTGAACTCTCTATCTTCCTTCTGCCATTGCCTTCTCAAGTCAACTTCCTGGATCTCGCCAAGTTCAGACAAGTCTAAACACCACTTACTTTGTTCCTTCGCTGATTAATAAATTTACTTATAAAAGAAACTTCTTTCAGTTTGAACTGGTACCAACCAGATTAATCTGAATAACTTGTTAATGGGTTTTAGGTACTACTGGATTAATTGATTTAAATAATGATGTTTAATAATAGATGTGGGGAAAATGAGTAAAAGAAAAAGGGACAAAGAAAGAAAGAGAAAAGATAAATGGAAAAAGATTAGATAAAGCGGTGTTTGGACTCGTATTTGGTGTTTTAATACTCTATAATCTTTTTAAAATCTCTGCAGATTCATCAATAGCGTTTATGTTAGGCGGAGTATTAGCTGAGGATATATCTTACTAATTCCTTATGTAATAATTAAGAAAATTGCTCAAAGATTTGAATTAGTTGATAATACCCGCTTATAGATATAATAATTCAAGTTAAAAATTATTTAAACGAATTGTTTTTCCTTCTGAGCTAACTTTTCCAGTATTTCAGGTAGGAATTCTTCGAAAGACTCGTCCTTATCCTCGTATCGACTTATTTCTTTAGAGATTAACTCGGAGTGTACGAAGCCTTTTTTCTCCTTAAGATTCTTTATCTGTTTTCTTCTTTGATCTAGATCTGAGTGATAGAGATGTACACCTATTACTCTTGCTATTATCTCTTCGAGATAGACCCTCCAGCTCTGGTAAAAGTGTTTATCTGGAGCTTCTTCTCTCCTCCAGGCTGATTGCTGAATTAGTTCTTCGTTTTCCTGTATAAAAGGCTTTAAGAATAGATGAATTAGTTCATGACGGAGTCCAAAACTGAAGCCCGATTCGCTTTCGTTTCCAGGGACTCCTATGATCATGAACGCTTCTTCTTCGCTTACTGGAACTCCTAGACTCATTCTTTCCAGGACCGCGGGAGCACATTGTATTTTCTCGAGATCTGTATCTATTTGTAGGAAGTCTATAAGCCTTTCAACCGGTTTGTATTTATCTATTGAGTTCTCAAAAATTTCTCTATACTTTTGATATGTTTCTTTGTTTTCCTCCCATATCTCGGAGAGATCCGCTTCTTTGTAGATTGTTCTTAGTTCTTTTTCTATTCCTTTTATGTTTCTATATATTTCTTCCATGTAATTGGTGATTCCTGGTGGTTTTTTCTCTAATTTCAATTCAGGTGGGTTGGATAGATATGCTGAAAAGCTCTTTAAATGAGATATAGGGTAACTGTTTATCTTTTCACAGATTTCTTTCTTATTCCTTATCTTTTTCTCCTGAAGTTTTTTCCTCACTCTTTTTGTAATAGGTAAGGGCTTTCCTTCTATTCCTCTATCGTGTTCACAGAGGTTTAGAGCACAGTTAACCGTGAATATTCTTTCATCTAAGATAACTTCAGTTTGAACCATTAGAATCATTTAATTAAAACGTTTCTATGTATAAATAATTTCTAAGATGTAGTATCTAAACTTCCCCCAGTCCAAACTGGTCCCAACCGAGTTTAGTTTGAATGGCTTGTTAACAGATTTTTTTGGTCTCTATGGGTTAAATGATTTAAACAAAGGCTTCTTAAAAATAGATGTGGGGAAATACGTCAAGAGAACGAAAAAGAGAAAATATAATGAAAAGATAAAGAAATATAAATAAAGGTTGAACACATGGATTTAGAAGAGCTTCGAGAATTGATTAAAACTAAAGAAGGGCACAAACTGGAATTTAAAGAAAAACCTAGCAAGAACCTAACAAAGGAGATGGTGGCCTTTGCAAACGCCGATGGAGGAAGAATATTAATAGG
>JBMCFZ010000072.1:0-4286 GCA_048620055.1 archaeon
CATTAGAGCTCTCGATGCCACGTGTCTGAATCTTCTTTTCATTATCTGTGTTTTTCGCACCGCTTCTTTGAGTATCTCTCTTAAATCTTCCTCTATCGCTTCGTTTATTATTTTATCAACGTTTATCCCTATGGGAGTTTTTAAAACGAATCCATGGTCATCTACCACTATTCCTATGTTTGATGTGACTTGTTTCGATAGTATGTGGGCGAATATCCTACATAAGGCGTCGTTTACCCTTCTTCCATATATCGTGTGGAACACTAAATTTAATCTTTCCCCGTCTCTTGATCTGTTTTTTTCTATAAGTATTTCTTTATCGGTTGGTATTTTTCCAATAAATTGATACTGTTCCTTCAAGTAGGATTCAATTGATGTAACGGTATTTTCATTGACAGGGTAATTTTCTCTTATCCATTGCTTCACATCTTCATTTCTCTCGAGTTTTCTCTTTACTTTTGAATTCATTTTTCCTATTTTCCTACCTAGGTCATATGATAGGGGTAACATCTCGGAGTACCATGATGGGACCGTTGGTTTTCTATTCGGCGCCCTATCCACATATACCTTCATTCCTCTGGTGTATCTGTATTGATAGGTATCCCCGCCGTGTGCAAAGATATCTCCTTTTGTCAATCTGTCCAGGAACCCCTCGTCCAGTGTTCCTACGAATTTCTTGTTCCTCGTATGTACTTTGTAGGCTGATTCATCGGGTATTGTACCTATATTCGTCATGTATATTACTCTGGTCATTTTCCCTCTTTTTCCAAATATTTTTTCTCCACCTTCGTTTTCATCTATCCATATCTTTCCGTAGACGTATTGATCTTCCAAAGATACGTGTTCTCCTGCCACGTATTCCAGGGTTTTCACGAAGTCTTCTTGACTTAAATCTATGTAGTTGTAGCTTTTTTTAACAGTTATGTAGGCTTCTTTAGCTCTCCATTTTTTGTTACAGGCCATTCCTACTATCTGCTGAGATAATACATCTAAACAGTTTCTAGGTATTCTTACCCTATCTAATTCATCGTTTTCCGCGCATCTAACCATCTCTGTACATTCCAATGCGTCGTTTCTTTCCATGACCATTATTCTTCCTTTAGCTGTATCGTGTAATTTGTGTCCGGATCTTCCTACTCTCTGTATCGCTCTAGCTACTCCTTTAGGAGAAGATAGTTGTAGTACTAGATCTATGTATCCAATGTCTATTCCCAGTTCCAGTGAAGTTGAAGTTACAGCTACCTTTAGGTTTCCTTTTTTCAGGTTTTCTTCTACCCCCACTCTTTTTTCCCTGCTCATTGATGAGTGATGTGCTCCTATTTCCCCTTCATAGTAATTCGGATCCTTTTCTTTAAGATTTTTTACTACTCTTTCGGTCGCTGCTCTTGTATTGGTAAATATCAAAGTTGTTCTATGGTTTTTAACTAATCTATCTATTTCCTCGTACATCGATTCATTTATTTCATTGCTCGGTGTATGTATGAGGTCCTTTACTGGAGACTCTACTCTTAGATCCATCTGTTTCGATGCTGCTACGTCAACGATTTTACAGGGCCTTGGTTTTTTTTCAGCCACGTTTTTGTATCCCACTAAGTATTTCGCTATTTCTTGTATCGGTGCTTGTGTTGCTGATAGGCCTATCCTCGTTAGTTGACCGTTGTATTCGTTTCCACCTTCATCACATAGTTTTTGTAGTCTTTCCAATGATAAAGATAAGTGAACTCCTCTTTTATTGCTACATAAAGAGTGTATTTCATCTGTTATAACGTATTTTATGTCCCTCAGTTTCTCCCTGAACTTCGGAGCATTTAGTATTATTCCCAGGGTTTCCGGTGTAGTTATGAGTATATGTGGTGGTTTTTTAAGCATTTTCTGTCTTTCGTAACTCGATGTGTCCCCGGTTCTAACCAAGCTTCTTATTTCCGGTACTTCTTTTCCCATTTCCTCGGCTTTTTGTTTAATTCCCTTCAATGGTTCCTCTAAGTTTCTTTTTATGTCGTTGGATAGTGCTCTTAATGGAGATATGTACAGACAGTATACTTTGTCTTCCAGTCTTCCTTCATCTCCCTTTAGGAATAATTCGTTGAGTATTGATAGGAAAGCGGATTGTGTTTTACCCGTTCCAGTTGGACTGCATATCAATGAATTTTTCCCTTCATGTATTAATTTGAATGAATACCTCTGTGGAGGTGTTAATTCATCGAATTTTTCGTTGAACCATTCTTTTACGTATGGTTCGAACTCCTTTGGCAGTTTATCTAAAGCATCTTCTTTTTTAACATGCTTTATTGGATTTTTATCTTTTACATTAGTCTTTGAATCGGTTTTCACTTGGATCACCGTTTTTAAGTAGAAATAGTTTGATTGTTTGCTTTAAAATCCGAAATATTTAATTATAAAGAAATTTCTTTGGGTAGTTGCATTCATCTTTGGTTCAGCGGGGTTAATAAAATTAGTGCTTTTACTTCCTGTTTCTCTTGTAATTCTCTATGATTTTTCTAAGCGTATCCTTGGATTTTTCACTGTGATCTACTTCTCTGTAGTATATCTTGTTCATCGAGTCTTTTTCAGATGATTTTTCATGTATTACCTTCACTAGGTGTGCTTCTTTTCCTTTTTCTTTCAGTTCCTGAAATTTTTTTCTTGATTGAGTGTACTTTTCTTTTTCTAGTTCCTCTTCAGTCATTGTTTTTATTTCTCCTTCATCGATCGATTCAATTATTTCCCCTATTTTTTCCTTTAATTTCTTCTTTTCGTGCTTCAATTTCTCTATATTACTCTTAAGGTAATTTTCTCTTTCCTTTATCCCTTTTTCCACTTTTAATTCATCCAGTTGTTTTTTAAACTCTTCCTTTTCTTTCTTCTCTATCTTTAGTTTGTTTCTAAGTTTTTTTAGTTTCTCCTTGAGGTTCTTTATTTCTTCTCTGTATCTTTTTTCTCTTTCAAGAGTTTTCACGGTTTTTCCTTCTGTTTCTCTTTGTTTCCTTTTTTTACTTTTCTTCTTTATCCCTAGGAGTTCTCTTCGAACTACTTCTTCGTATTTACCTGAATTTCTTCTTTTTATTTTTCTCAGTTGCTTTCTGTAGAATTTATGAGCTTGTATAGCTGCTGCTAAAGCGTCTTTTTCATGTTCATTGCTGATCATTTGCTTGTAGTTTTCGGTTAAACTTGATTTCTTTTCTCTCGGTAAATCCTCTTCAGGGACATACACTTTACATTTGAATTTGGAAGCCACTTCTTGAATTGAACTCGGTAGAGGGTTTTTATCGGTTCCCAGTATCATTAAGCTTCCTTTTTCCCTTATTTCTCTTATTATTCTTTTCTTGGAGTATTTTTTACTGCTCCTCGTTTCCAGTGGATCTCCATCTGCATCCAGGAAAGCTATTGCAGTGGTTGTACCGGGATCGATTCCAATTATCAGTGGTTTTTTCCTCAACTGAACACCTCTATATATCTAATTGATTGAATGTTTCACGTTTTTATTTATTCTTCCAAAGGGTTATATATTTTCAGTGGCTTGTTTTAAGGGAGAGGATAAGATGAAGTTTAAGTATTTAGCGGAGAAGTTCGAGGAACTCGAGGAAACTACTAAAAGACTTGAGATGACTGATATACTTGCAGAGATATTTGAAGAGTCAGAAGCCGATGAAATAGATAAAATAATTTACTTGATGCAGGGAAAGGTTAAACCTCCTTTCGAGGGGCTTGAGATAGGTCTTGGAGAGAAATATGTAGAGAGATCTATATCTATAGCAACTGGGTACTCGAAAGAAAAGGTTAAAGAGACTTTCAGTGACACTGGAGATATAGGGGAAACCGCCTCGATTTTAAAGGAGAAGGAACTTCAACAGTCGCTTGGTAAAAAAGAATTAACGGTTAAAAATGTTTACAATGGATTATTAAAGATAGCTAAGGCCTCTGGAAAAGGATCTGAAGATCTTAAGATAAAGATACTTGCTGAATTATTGAATAATGCTTCTCCACTTGAAGCTAGATACATAACTAGGATACCTCTGAATAAATTGAGGCTGGGTATAGGAGACCCAACGATAATGGATGCTCTTTCAGTCATGAAGAAAGATGATAAGTCACTGAGAGAGGATCTACAAAGAGGATATAACTTGTGCTCAGATCTAGGTAGAATTGCAAAGATATTCAAAGAAAAAGACGTGGAGGAAGTTAAAAAAATAGATATAAAGGTATTTAACCCTATTAGGCCTGCTTTAGCTGAGAGATTGAAGTCTGAGGAAGGAATAATAGATAAACATGGGGAAACAGCTGTGGAG